>CAZYQV010000187.1:0-8437 GCA_964649775.1 uncultured Rikenellaceae bacterium | reverse complement strand
CACCGCTTCCGGCAGGTATGCTGCCGGCAAGATGCTGCTCATCAGGGAAGATCCCTCACTCCCCTGCCCCGCAACCCGTTGTCCGCCCGTCCGCCGTGGCTGCGGCGCCATTACTTACCTCGACCTGATCTCCCTCCGCATGAAGGGGATGTATGCCAGCACGAACCATATCACCGTGCCGGCCACCAGGGCGGTGATGTGGGGCCATATCAGCATAACGCTCTGGCCCAGGGGCAACGGTCCGGGAAGAGCGCCGGTGAGCTGCTCGACCGTCAGGGGCCCCAGGCTGCGCACCGACGGGATCAGCAGGGTGCTCACCGCCTCACTGTACAACACGTTGGGCGCAAAACGCAGCAGGGTGAGCTTAAGCTTCATCAACAGGATCTGTGCCGACGGGTTGGCCTCCACCGCCGGCGTGTGCATGCCTTTGATGATCATGTTGATGATCAGGGTATAGAAGACGGTGAAGAAGATCCAGACAGCCATGCCTGTGAGGGCCGAGGTGGCCGGCTGCCGGAACTTCACCGACAGGAAGACCGACATATTCAGCCAGAAAGCCACATAGACGATGCTCACCAGCAGGAAGAGCAGGATGCGGGCAAACTCCTCGGGCGTGGGCGCCACACCCGTAGCCAGCACACCCAGACCGGTGACCAGCATGCCCAGGGCGAAGAACATCACGCTGATGACCGTCAGCGAGGCGACGAACTTGGCATTGATAATATAATCACGATGCAGAGGCTGCGCCAGCAGACGACTCAGCGTGCCCCTGTTCTGCTCGGAGTTGATCGCATCAAAGCCCAGGGCGATGCCCAGCACCGGCCCGAGAAAACTCAGGAAGACAAAAAAGGAAGGCATCGTGCCGTCGCTGAGGGTGAAGAGCTTGAGGAAGATATACGAAGAGGTGGGATCGTCCGGCTTGATGGATTCTCCCAAGTTGCTCAGGGCCGTATAGAGAGAGCCCAGTGCCGTCAGCGTGATGATGGCAATCAGGATGATGAACTGCCAGCTGCGCACCTGGTCGGCGATCTCCTTCTGCACCAGCACACGGAATGGCGGCAACACCCGGTCATCAGCCGCATGACTGCCGGACCACCATCCAGACACTTTAAACACCGGCGATTTTTTTATACCTGCAACCCCATTCATAAATCATAAATCAAAATTCATAAATCATCATTCAACATTCACCCTTCATCCTTCTCCTCTCCTTCAAAATACCTGTAATAGATATCATCCAGTCCGTATTCTTTCCTGCTGAGGGAGGTGATGCCGTACCCGGCTTTGACGAGGGCCAGTGATATGTCGGCCGTCACATCTTTTGAACATTCTATGGTAAGCTTTCCCTTTTCCTCTTTTACGCTTTCCACGCCGTCGATCGCTTTCACCGCCTCAGAGGCTTTCTTCCCGTTCTTCCCTCCCGTGACAGCAGCTTCCACAGCCCAGGCGCTGTTGCCGAAGAGCTGTTGCGAGAGGCTGTTGATATCGCCTTCGGCCAGCAGTTTTCCCGCGACGAAAAGCCCTACCCTGTCACACACCTGCTGCACCTGATAGAGATGGTGGGATGAGAAGAGGACGGTGATGTTCTCCTCACGGCTCAGCCGGACGATCATCTCCAGAAACTCTTTCACTCCATAAGGGTCGAGCCCCAGGATAGGCTCGTCGAGGATGATCACATCGGGGTCTTTGATCAGCACGTCGGCGAGGCCCAGGCGCTGACGCATGCCCCGCGAGTAATGACCGGCCTTTTTCTCCATGTGTTCGGCCAGCCCCACTTTCTCCAGGAGGCCTGTAGCTTTCCTGCGGGCCTCTTTCCGGGAGAGACCGTTGAGACGGCCGGTGAAGATCAGGTTCTCCAGGCCGCTGTACCGGTCGTAGAAGCCCACATCCTCGGGCAGATAGCCCACATGTCTCTTCACCTCCACAGGATGGCTCACGGGATCGATGCCGTCAACCCGCACGCTTCCCCCGTCGGGCTCGGTAAGCCCCAGGATCATGAGGATGGTGGTCGACTTGCCGGCACCGTTGGGCCCCAGCAGGCCGAAGATCTCCCCTCTGGCGATCTTCAGGTCGAGATGATCGACAGCCGTGAAGTCGCCGTATCGCTTCGTCAGCCCCGACAGTTCGATCATCGTCCCCTCCACGGCTTACCTCCTTCCGTATTTGTTGATCAGGTACCACACGCTGCCCAGCGCCACGAAGATGATCAGCAGGCCCAGCCATCCCATCAGCATGGGCATACGCACCGTTATGCGGTAGGCCAGCCGCGAGGTGGACTCGGGGGTATAGGCCGTCAGGTTGATCAGGTAGTCGCCGGCGACGGCTTTCCTATACGCTTTGATCTTTGCCGTTACGGTAGCGCTCTTGCCGGCCTCCAGCGAGGGGATGTTCTTGGGCTCAAAAGAGACCTCCCACTTGGAGGGCTGTGTGCTGCGGAAACGGATGTCCTCCAGCGCGGCCGAGCCGGTGTTGCGCACCAGCAGCTTCAGCTCTTTCTCGCTGCCGGCGGTGATATGACCACTCACCAGCCCCGTGGGGGTGGTCAGCTCCAGCTCGAAGGTGCCGGTGATCTCCACCTGCAGTGTCAACGTGGCCGAGGTGTTGCCCGAGACGGCCCGCACGGGGATCTTGTACACACCTGCTTTCACCTCCTGCGGCGGCTTCACCTCGATGGTGACACTCACCTTCTTGGTGGGTTCTACCTCTATGGAGGTGGCCTGCCGGTAGTTGGGCTTGAAGATGACACGCCAGCCGCGCGGCGGCGCCGCCTGCAGACTGTAACGCTGCTTCTCGCCCGTGACATTCTTCAGCTCGGCATTGAAAACATAACTGGAACGCGACGTGCCCTGCATATTGTCCTGACGTGTGGTGAACTCGGTCTTGTACTTGCCCTCCTTGGCCACATCAATATACAGGGGCAGGACATAACTGCCGGCCACCACCCGGAAACGGAAAGTGCCTTTCTTCACACGATAGGGCACGTTCACCTCCAGCGAGATCTTTTTCTTCCCCTTGGGCAGGAGGGAGAGCTGTTTCACATCCCAGCCGTCCACTTTCATGTCCCAGTTCCAGTCCTCCGGCAGCCCCCTGACCGCCAGCGTGACGGTCTGCCGTACACTGCCGTTGTTCTTCGCCTCAATGGTATACTTCAGCGTCTTGCCCGGCGGCACCGCCACCCTGGCGTACGGCGTGTACAGACTCACCTGTGCCTGCAGGACCATGCCGGAAAAAAGAAAAAGGATCGCGGGGATGACCACCCGCCCGGAGATTCTCGTACCAAATGACATAAAATATCCTCCCATATTTTAATGCGACATTCAGAACGGAAGGCAAATTTATATGAGAGGGAGATATGTGTCAAGAAGAGCGGTGTTAAAGAATGTTAAAAGAGATATCCGCCAAAAAGAAGATCTCATCCACATCCTCCTTAGTATGACTTCACCGAAATACGGTATGTGCCGGAGGCTTCTTTGGCTTGCACACGGAATTGCCAGTTGCCGTAATACTTCTTTCGCTCTTTTTCATTGCTTTTATCGACACTGAAGGTCTGTTTCCATACAGCTCTTTCCGATGAGGTAAAACTGATGTTGTTCACTTTCCCTCCATCGGGGGTATAAAGGGTTATCTCGATACTGCCCCGCTCACAGGTGACCGTAACCGAAATATTCACCTTCGTCATAGCAGAGTCAACAAAGACCTTGTAGTCTTTTTTCAGGGTCTCATCTTTCAGGGTCTTGGTAAGAGAAAAAGTGGAAATGTTTTGACCTGTGCGGCCCGAGCCGGTGATCACCACCCCGCTTCCTTTACCCTGACCGTAAAAAAAGGCCTCCTCCCGGGACAGGTTTGCCTTTGCCTCTGCCTCCATCAAATCCCTTTTTTTCTTTTCCATCACCTGTTTTAACATTTCCTGCTCACGATAAAGTTCTTCCACCTGTTCTTTCCG
Organism: uncultured Rikenellaceae bacterium; assembly: GCA_964649775.1. Lineage (GTDB taxonomy): Bacteria > Bacteroidota > Bacteroidia > Bacteroidales > VadinHA17 > DRPN01. Next base: position 4,494 of record CAZYQV010000187.1, on the reverse strand, counting down.
GTTACTTTTTTCCGTTTGCTGGGCAAAAAGCCCGTCCGAAATCCCGGTGATATTTATCAGTAACATTGTCAGAACAAAAATTTTCTTTTTCATAATGGTGTTGTTTTATTGGTTTGTAAGTAATGATGTCATGGCAAACATACGGCGTCTTTCCTTCATTTTGTGTTAAAGGAATGTTAAAGTAAGGTTAACATTTCTTCTCATCCGGAATTACCTGTTATCTTTACAGATATTTAACCCCTATGAGAACCCGGTTACCCACGATCGTTGCGGGGACGGCGCTGGCTGTCATCATCGCGGTGCAGGTCTATCTGGTCGCAGGGCTTTACAATATGAAAAAGGCGTCTCTGGAGGAGAGCTACCGAAGGACCCTGCTGGACGGATACATCGGTTACGGGAATCTCCCTGATGATACCGGTTTTGGAGATGCCTACTACGATCTGGACATGCTGGCGGTGGATTTAATGGACGACTATTTCCTCACGCAGAAAGATTCTTCCCGGCTTTTATTGAACGAAAGGGTGATCCGCCAGGCAGAGAGTATCCTCACGGCCGGTGACCGGCTCACCCCTTATCTGAAGAACTACCTGCAACACCATGGTCTGGATACGGTCTTCTCGACACGTATCCTGCTGGCGGGGTTGACTTTTCTTTACCCTGAGGGAGAGATCGCCGTACTCCCTTCCCGGCATCTTCCGGAGTTCCTGAACGGCAGGAAGAGTTTTTTCCTGCTGAACAATTACCATACGGAACTTGATTTTTCCCGTCTCTCCTTCGGATACTACATTGATGTCACACAGAAACAACGGACGATCCTGCGGCAGATGACCGCCGCTCTGTTCCTCTCCCTGCTGTCGGTACTGATCACGGCCGTCATCTTTTTCGTGACCCTGCGCAACCTGATGCGACATCAACAGCTTTCAATGATGAAAACCGATTTCATCAATAACATGGCCCATGAGCTGAAGACACCCCTGACCATCATCTCCGTGGCTGGCAGCACCCTTGCCGGTGAGGAGGTACAGAAAGAGCCGGAGCAGGTAGCCCGGCTCACCACTCTGATCCGGCAACAGAACAAACATCTGGGCCGTCTCATCGACCAGCTTTTGGATATCAACGTCTGGGAACGTGATCAGATCACCCTCGACAGAAAAGAGGTGATCCTGCGGGATATGCTGGAAAGGATCCTCGAGGCCTTCCGGCTGGAATACAAAGACAAAAAGTTCAAACTGGAATCGCAGCTATACCTGGATGAGCAAACCACAGGAAAGGCAGATGAGTTTCAGCTCTCTGTCGCTCTCCGTAACCTCCTCTCCAACGCCCTGAAATACGGCGGGGATCCTCCGCAGGTACGGGTCACGGCCCGGATAGAGCACGAACAACTGCAAATAGAGGTCGCCGATAACGGTGCGGGAATTCCTCCTGGAGAGGTTGAACAAGTCTTTGAGAAGTTTTTCCGGGGAAAATCCTCGCAGCGGCAGGCAAAAGGACTGGGTCTGGGACTTTTTTATGTAAAAAAGATCATCGATATGCACGGAGGAAGTGTCGGAATAAAGAAAAGTACATCGCAGGGCACTACCTTTGTGATCACCATCCCGCAATAACCTTCCCTGCCTATGAAGACACTTCTGCTGATAGAGGATGACAAAGACCTGGGTAATGTACTAAAACAGTTTCTGGAGATGCGGCATTTCACGGTCTCCCTGGCCGGAGATGCGGAGCAGGGCCTGGCGCAGTTCCGGCATGACCCGCCCGACCTGGTCATCCTCGACATCATGCTCCCCGGCACCGACGGGCTCACGCTGGGCAGGAAGATCAAAAAAGAGAAGCCGGAGCAACCTCTTGTCTTCCTGACGGCCCGCTCATCCAAAGAGGATATCCTCAAAGGACTGAAGCTGGGTGCCGACGATTATATCTGTAAACCCTTTGAGCCGGAAGAGCTGGTGCTACGTATCCACAACATCCTGCGACGCTCCGGAAAAGCCGGTCCGGAGGGAGTGTCCTTCGGAGGCTTCCGTTTTGTACCAGAATCTTTCGAACTCTCCGGTTTCGGTGAAACCCACCGGCTTACGGTAAAAGAGAGTGAGTTGCTGGAATACATCCTGCAACACAGGAACCGGATATTGAAAAAAAAGGATATCCTCATCGCACTGTGGGGTGAGGACGATTATTTCCTGGGCCGTAGCCTGGACGTTTTCATCAGCCGCCTGCGCAAGTACCTCAGCACCGATCCTTCCGTGACACTTGAGACCGTCCGGGGGATAGGGTATATTTTGAAAGTTTCAAATTGAAAGTTTCGGGTTAGCCGGGACATTGAGAGGCCGCAGGCTGCGGTCTGCCTGCCGGTTTACCTCCCGTGAGGGAGGCAGGCAGGCAGTGCTCTCGTCTGATTCGAACTTCGGGCATCAACCTTCGCGCTTCTCTATTCCCAGCCCGGGCTTACCGGACATCTCCCAGTGGCCATCTCTCAGGGTAAGACCGGCGTAAGGGTCGTTCCTGATGAGCAGGTTGCCGTCAAGGTCGACCCAGCGGGCGAGGGCCTGCAGCTGCACGGCGGCAGCGATGCCTACTGTGGTCTCTATCATGCATCCCAGCATGATGTCCATCTTCAGCAGGTGTGCCAGGAGGGTCATGCGGTAAGCCTCAAAGAGGCCTCCCGACTTCATCAGCTTGATGTTGATGCCGTCGTAGGCGCCGGCGATCTTCAGCACACCACCGGAGGTATTGACCGCCTCGTCGGCGACGATGGGTATGGGTGAGCGCTCCCTGAGCCAGCGCGTCTCCTCAAGCATCTCCACCGGCATGGGCTGCTCGACGAACTCCACACCCTGTGCCGCGAGCCATTCGATCTCTTTGATGGCTTTCTCCTTGTCGGTCCACCCCTCGTTGACATCCACACGGACGGGCTTGTCGGTGACGCTGCGGATAGCACGGATGGCTTCCTGATCGCCCTTGCCGGTCAGCTTCACCTTGAGGATCTTATAGGGAGAAGCCTCTATCACCTTCTTCCGCATCATCTCCGGCGTGTCACGGCCGATAGAGAAGGAGGTCTTCACCTCCGACACCGGGTTGATGCCCAGGAACTGATAGAGGGGAATCCCCAGCTTCTTACCGATCCAGTCGGCCAGGGCAATGTCAAGGGCCGCCTTCGCCGGGGAGAGAGCAGGCACGATCTCGCGCGCTCTCTCCGGCAGGTCGTAGAAGAGGAATGGTTCCGTATCCCGATACAGAGGGATGAGGGGCTGCAGCTCGCGGATCGTACGGTCGGCGTTCTGACCGGCGGCGGTCATGTGCCCCGCCTCACCCACACCGGTGATACCGTCTTTTTTATAATACACCAGCACGTTTTCCTTGTACTGCGCCGTGCCGCGCGTGATCGTCCAGGGATGGAACAGCTCCAGACGTATCTTCTCCCAGGTGATCTCCGCCGGACCAGTGGCGCCGGAGAGACTACGGCCTGCCGGTACGGCACCGAATGCCTTTCCCAAAGGGAGTGAGAGCCCTGCAGCCCCCGTCAGCATAAAAAAATCTTTTCTTTTCATATTCTAATAGCTTTCATCTGTCCTGTGACTACTTCTTTTCACTCATTCCATCATTCCATCATTCCATCATTGTACCACCTTCTCCGCTTCCCGGTAGCCTATTTCGTAGAGCTCGCCTGCCACCTTCAGGTCGAAGAGGGCATACTCCTTTTCCAGCACCGGTTCAATAAAGATATCGCAGTAAGGTTTATTGCGTAGCACCGACTGGCGCACCGTCAGCTGCATCACGCGGCGAAAGATCTCTTTGCCGGTTTCGATCTTTTTGAAAACATAATTGTTGACATGCGATCCCAGCACAGGGTATCCTTTGCCGAGGAGGGGCTCCACCGGCAGGTTGTTCATCACCCCGCCGTCCACGTAGTCGTCGCCATCGATGGTAACAGGTTTGAAGAGGAGGGGGATGGAGATGGAGGCCAGGATCTTGTCATGCACCGTGCCGCTGCCGAAGATGACCGGCTCTCCCTTTTGCAGGTTGACGGCACAGCTGTAAAAAGGGATCTCCAGTGCGGCAAAGTCGTTATGGGGGATCTTCTCCTCCAGCAGCTCCCTGATCTTTTTAGGGGCGAACAGTCCCCTGCTGATCTTCCCCACGGGGATGAAGAGTTTGCGGATGTCCTCATGCAGCATCAGGTCAAGCACCTCGCGGGGCGTATGACCGGCGGCAATAAGCCCGCCGAGGAGGGAACCTATGCTGGTGCCCGAGAGGGCCCGGACGCGGTAGCCATGCTTGATAAGATACTGCAATACACCCAGGTGCACAGCCCCCCGCGTACCTCCTCCGCTGAGACATACTGCCAGGTCTTTGTCCTTTGCTGTCATGGCCGCAGGTTTGGTTTTACCTGCAAGATAGAAATTTTCCTGCAGGTAATGACGGCCCAGCCGACAAACCGCCTTACGATCCGGGCCGGCTGCACAGCCGTGATACCTCCCCGGGAGGAGGACATAAAATGGT
>CAZYQV010000186.1:0-4830 GCA_964649775.1 uncultured Rikenellaceae bacterium | reverse complement strand
TATCCGGATCGGTTAAGGATCTCCTCCGGTAACAAAAAAAGATCCTGACAGAACAGCTCTGCCAGGATCTTTCTTGACCTTACGGCTTCTGGTTATTTCATCACATCGGTGTAGGTGACCTCGAACGATCCGGATGCCTGGTGCGGCTCCTGCGTTTCGTTATCCAGATATGTTAATGAAAAAGATCCTTTGATTTTGTTTTTGGCCTGGTCGTGGGAAGTGATGGTCAGCGAGGCTTTCGTCACGTTGGTGACCGTGGTGAACACGGCCTTATTGCTCTCAGCATAGGTGATCACGTAAGGAACGACGGTCGGCTCATTACTGTCATAGTTGTAGGTACCCTTATCGATGGATCCATCGATCATCATCGAGAGCTCCTGCACGTTCTCTGTGGCAGTGATGTTCACCTTGTTATCAAGAACACCTGCGAAGAGGTTGGAGAGTTCCGTCTTCTTGCCATTAATGGTCACGGTCACGGTCCCGCTGCCCAGATCCGCATCGTTCTTATCATCCTTCGAGCAACCGGCCAGCACGGCCAGCATCATCATAGAAAAAACAAATACTTTCATTTTCATGGTTTTCATCATTTATTAGTTAACAATCTCGTTTTCGCTCCCGGATCTTTCCGGTTCGCTTACACAGGTCAAAGGTAAGATCTCCCGGGATCATCTTCCTGCAGGATTTGAATACGTCATGATCTCTTTTGAGAACGCCAGATGTCGGGAAAAGAAAGCTCAACTTTCTGCGTCACCTCTTCATACCGGATACTGAATGCCCCTTTCAACCGGCAATTCTTTGTTTCTCCTTCTTTTCCCATGATCACGTCGAACGTGCCGGCTACACTGTTTTCCTCTCTCCGGTGTCGTAAGAGTTTCAGTACCCCCTTTTTTACAATCATCTTGTTTTCCCCTCTGTCTTTCGAGCAGGTCATCACGAACCGTCCTTCGTTGCACTGGTATATACCTTCACGCAACGTATCCCCGAACATCAGGAGGATCTGCAGCTCTCCCGCCTCTCCCGATATTACGATCTCTCCCAGCGCCGATGTTCCCCGGATATTGCTGAAGGCCCTCTCCCGGCCGTCTACCCTCACCACCAGCGAGTTCACCTCCCCGGGACCGCCACACCCTGTGAACCAGAGGATGCTGATCAGAAGGAAAAAATATAGGGATGCTCTCATCCTGCTACAGATCCCGGGTTAAAACTTCACGAACTCCACCCGCCGGTTGTTGGCCCGCCCTTCGGGCGTGGCATTGGTGTCGACGGGTTTGCTCTCGCCCCATCCGGTGTATTTCAGCCTCTCCGGAGCGATCCCCATGGCGATAAGACGGTCCATCACGGTTTTGGCTCTCATCTTGGACAACTCAAGGTTGAAAGCTTCATCGCCGTCGCTGTCGGTATGTCCTTCGACACTGAAATGCAGCGTGGGATCCTTTTCCATCAGTTTGTATATCCTGTTGATGGCTCCCATCGACTCGGGCCGCAGGGTGGCTTTGTTTACATCGAAACGGATGCCGTTAACGATGATCTTGCCGTCGGTAAGCACCCTGTCGTAATACTTCACCCCACCTTCCGCGATGCGGACATTTCGGATCATGGCCCCTTCAAATGTTCCCGCGATGGTCATTCCCGTCGGATTGGCATCATAGTGCGGGATATTGATCAGACGTGCATCATCGTTGTAGATCTTCATCTTGCCACGCGTATAAGCGATGGCAAAATGACGCCACCCCCCCTGTGCATCCCAGTTACCGCGCTGCTTGCCCGGCAGGGTGTTCTCACTCGACATGAAATCAATGCTGTTCACATGGAAGGTCACCATCTTGTTGTCCCCGCTCCGCTGGTGCTTACGGTCGTAAAAACTGAGATAATACCGGTCACTATACTCTTTGGGAGGGAAATAAGCATCAAACTCAATGGTGAACACCTCGGGGAGATAATCCTCCCGGGCATTTTTCAGATAGGGCATGATCCCGCCGCTATAGGATGTGTTCATAAAGAGGATGACGGGCTCACCGCCGGCCTCGGCGATCTCGGCGTTGCCGGCATACAGATCCCAACGGCTGGGGAACTCCCCGTTCTCCTCATCCGCCGAGGGGGCATCCTCAAAGATCACCTTGTCGCCTGGGACAAAATCATATTTGTTCCAGCGGATCTCCACCCTTTCGGCCTTTTCTTCCTTCGCCGCACCGCCGGAAGCAACCGCTTTATCTCCCTGATCGCTTACCACTGGCACCGGCTCCACCCCGCCAGAGGAAGGGCTCTTCCCTTTTTTCTTTTTCTTTTTGAAAACCCCTTTGATCCCGTTCTCCAGCTTATCGAACCCTTTGTCGATCAACTCATCGGTATTCTTGTTGGCCCGATAGTCGGTCTCGTTGACCACCTTCTTTTTCACATCCACCTTCACCTGCCCGGCAAGAGGCAGGAAAGAGAGCATGCCTGCAAGCATTATCAATGCAATTCTTTTCATGATCCTTCATTTTTCGGATGAAACGGCAGGAAAACGATCCATACGAAACCCTGCACCCCAAAAATATCTTTCATGGGATCATGATACGGACTGTCTTTGAATACACCCTCAACGGATTTGAGAATGCTACAGTTCGTCCAGTATCTGCAAAAGGGATTGTTTCCTGCGGGTGGAGACGGGGATCTCTTTTCCGTCTTTCAGGATGAGAAACCCGCCGTCCGACTTATCCAGCCGCCGGATGAAGTCCAGGTTCACCAGATGGGACCGATGCGGCCGGATGAAGCCGTGGTCTCTCAGCAACTCATCATATTCTTTTATGCTCTTCGAAACGACGATCTCTTCACCGTTCTCCAGGAAAAAAGTGGTATAAGAGTTGTCCGACTCACAGCGGATGATCTCCCGGACATTGAGGATATGAATGTCACCCGAAGTACGCAATACCAGCTTTTTGTTTTGCTGGTCGTTGCAGTTATGAAAAAAATTCTCGATCTGTTTCTGCAGAAAAGGTCTCTCCATCTCCGCCAAAGCCCTTTGGACCGCAGCGACCAGCTCCTCTTCTTCGACGGGTTTCAGGATATAGTCGATCGCGCTGAACTTGATGGCCTTCACGGCGAACTCGTCATAGGCCGTCACAAAGATCACCCGGAAGTCCCGGTATGTCACCTTCTCAAGGATATCAAACCCTTTTCCTTCCCTGATCTCAATATCCAGCATCACAAGGTCGGGCCTCCGTTCGTCGATCAGGCGCACACCGTCCGTCACGCTGTCCGCTTCGCCTGCGATCTCAATCTCCGCGAAAGAGACCGTAAGCATCTCCCGCAGCATCTCCCGCAGATAACGCTCGTCGTCAATGATCACCGCTTTCACCATACCTCAATCTTTTGTCAACGGAAGTTCGATTATGACCTTTGTACCCTTTTCTCCCGAATTGGTTTCATTTTTATCAAAGATTTTATACACGATCTTCTTTTTCAGCCAGGACGACAGGAGCCTGATCCTTTCCCGGAAGATCGTCAGGGCAAGCGAACGGTGTTCTTTTGAAGAGGTTTTCTCCGAAGCTATTCCCACACCATTGTCCTCCACGGTGGCTATCAGGATGTCGGGGGCAACGGCAAAAGAGACCTCTACATATCCTTTCTCTCCCATCTCTTTGATACCATGTTCTATGGCATTCTCCACGAACGGCTGCACCAGCATCGGCGGGATGAGCACCGCCTCCCCGTCGGTGCCTTCGCTGCAGGAGACCTTGTACCGGAATCCCAGTCTCATGCTTTGCAGCTCCAGGTAATCCCTGATGAACTGCATCTCCTCCTCCAGCGTGATCATCTCTTCCCGCGAATATTCGAGGATCGCCCGCATGAGCGAAGAAAATTTACTGAGATAGAAAGCCGCTTTCCGCGTCTCGTTCCGGTACATAAAGTTCTGGATGGCTCCCAGGGAGTTAAAGATAAAATGCGGGTTCATCTGCGAACGCAGCAAACGCTGCTCCAGCATGATCTCCCGGTTGCGGGCCTTCAGCCGGTACTGACGCAGGGCAATGATGACGATCACCCCCACCAGGAAGATGAGCACAATGACTAACCACAGAAAGATTCTCTGGGTGCGGAGCTGCTGCCGCTGGATGATGTTCTGCTGGCTGAGGTCCCGTATCCGGCCGCTCTTTTTCTCCGTCTGATAGATGGTCTCCAGCTCCCGCACCTTGTTCTTTACGGCAAGATCTTCGAGCGAATCCCTGATCTGGATATATTGCTCGAGGTAGCCGACGGCCTCCTTCATCTCTCCTGACTTTTTGCTTGCCAGATAGAGACCGTGATAGCTTCTTTTCATCTCATCAGGATATCTGCCTCCCGCCTTTTCCAGCGCCCTGCGGTACCACGAAGCAGCCTTTTTGCCTTCCCCCATGGCCAGATAGATATCTCCGATATGATTGCTTTGTGCAACAAGGTTGTACACCTCCTTTTCCTTTTCCGCCAGGCGGTATGCCTCTTCAGCCATCATGGCCGCCCCCGGGAGATCCCCTTTCTGCATGAAGAGGGTCGACATGTTCGACAAAGCGGTGTACATCCCTTTGCCATAGTCATGTTCTTTGGAAAGGCGGTACATCTCCTGGTACAGATCCAGGGCTCCCTGACGGTCTTTCTTGGCCGTCAGGGCGGCGGCATCGTTCAGGATGGCTATGCGTGTATGAAAAGCAGCATAACGCGGATCGCCGGAAAGCGCTTTTGCCCGGAAAAGGTATTCCTCCCATTTATCGGTCATTCCCAACAGCTTGTACACCTCTCCGATCTGCTGATAAAAATATGCAATATTGGATGAATCGCCGGCCGACTCTTTCAGCCTCAGCGCCGTCAGTTCGGTTT
>CAZYQV010000185.1:0-12115 GCA_964649775.1 uncultured Rikenellaceae bacterium | reverse complement strand
AAGGTTGAAGCTCGATGGTGGAGCTCGAAGGGTGAAGTGAATAGATTTTTTTCAAAACCTTTCAACTTCTCAGCTCATAAACTCTCCGGCTAGATGTAGCTAAGTTTCAGCACATTCGTCTTGCCCCGCTGGTTGACGGGTGTGGAGCCTACGTGGACCACCACCTTGTTCTCTTCGAGGTATCCTTTTTCTTTCAGTATGCTGACGGATTGCTGGACAGCATCCTCGATCTTTTCCACAGCCTCCATGTAAAAAGGATAGACGTTGTATATCAGGGCCAGTTTGTTCATCAGCTCCCTGTTGTTGGTGAAGGCGAAGATCCTGGCCTCGGGGCGGTGGCTGGCGATGTAGAGGGCTGTGGAGCCCGAATAGGTGAAGGTGATGATGGCTTCGGCATGGGTCTGTTTGGCCATCTTGCAGGCATTGTAGCAGACCGACTCGGGCAGGAACGTGGGGGAGAACTCCACGGGAGGATGCTCCTTGACATAGTGAAAGCCGTGTCCTTCGGTCCAGCTGATGATGCTGTGCATGTTGGTCACCACCCCCACGGGGTATTTGCCTACGGAGGTCTCGCCGCTGAGCATGAGGCAGTCGCCGCCGTCGAGCACGGCGTTGGCCACATCGGTAGCCTCGGCGCGCGTGGGGCGGAAGTTCTCGATCATGCTCTCCATCATCTGCGTGGCGATGATCACCGGCTTGGCCTGCTCGATGCATTTCTGGATGATCTCCTTCTGGATGATAGGCACCTGGCTGAAAGAGACCTCCACACCCAGGTCGCCGCGGGCGATCATGATGCCTTTGGAGAGGTCGATGATCTGGTCGAGGTTTTTCAACGCCTCCGGCTTTTCGATCTTGGAGATGATCCATGGCTGGTTGCGGCCGCCGTGTTTTTTGATGAGATCGTGCAGGTCGAGCACATCTTCCGGTTTGCGGACAAAAGAGAGGGCGATCCAGTCGACCTCCTGCTCCAGGATGAAACGGGCATCTTCCAGGTCTTTCTCCGTCAGACTGGGCAGGGAGATGGCCGTATGCGGCAGGTTGACACCCTTGTTGGAGGAGAGGGGGCCGCCGTGGACCACGCGGGCGATCACCGTATCCGTACCGTTGGTCTCGGTCACCTCCAGCTTGATCTTGCCGTCGTCGATGAGCACAGCATCGCCCTTTTTCACATCCCGGGCAAACTCTTTGTAGCTCATATACACCCTTTTCTCGTCGCCCTCACACTCGGTGTTGGTGATCTCTATCAGCTCTCCGTCACGGAGCATTACGGTGCCCTCTTTGATCCTGCCGATGCGCAGCTTGGGTCCCTGCAGGTCGGCGAGAATACCTACGGGGATGCCCATCTCTTTCCGCAGCTCTTTGATGATCCGTATCTCTTCGGCCTTCTGTTCATGGGTGCCGTGGGAGAAATTGAGACGGAAAATATTGATCCCTTCGCTCACCATTTTTTTCATGGTGTCGGGATTGTTGCAGGCAGGCCCCAGCGTGGCGATGATCTTGGTCTTTTTCAGCAGGTATTTGTCCATGACGGCAGGAAGTTTCGTGATGATGGTTGGAGGGGTAAAGATAATACAACCGGATAATTATTACCAAATTTCCCGTAAACTGCCGGGATGTTTGGATAAATAATTGTTTTTTACCAATTTTCGCACCCAAAATCAATACCATGGAAACAGGACAAAGGGACAGTTTCGGGAGTCGTTTCGGGGTGATCGCCGCTGCCGCCGGGTCGGCCATCGGTCTGGGGAATATCTGGCGTTTCCCGTATGTGCTGGGGGAGAACGGCGGAGGTGTTTTCCTGCTCATCTACCTGTTGCTGGTGGCGATGGTGGGTATCCCGGTGATGCTGTCGGAGTTCACCATTGGTCGCAGCACGCAGCGCAACCCTTACGGGGCCTTCCGGCGGCTGGCGCCGGAGAAGCCCTGGTATCTGGTAGGGCTGATGGGCATCGTGGCGGCTTTCATGATCCTGGCCTTTTATACGGTGGTGGCCGGCTGGACGCTGGAGTATCTTTACCAGGCTGTGATCAACGGCTTCAGGGGCCTCTCGTCGGACGAGATCAACGTGATGTTCGACCATTTCCGTGCCGGCACGTTCCGGCCCATCCTGTGGTTCCTGATCTTCATGTTCATGACCGCCTGGATCGTAGTTTCCGGCATCCGCAAAGGGATCGAAAAATATACGAAGGTGCTGATGCCCTTCCTGTTCGTGCTGATCCTGGTGATGGATGTGCGGGCCGTCACCCTGCCCGGGGCGATGGAAGGACTGAAGTTCCTGTTCCGTCCCGATTTCTCGAAGGTGTCGGCCGAGACCATCCTGGAGGCGCTGGGACAGGGTTTTTTCTCCCTGAGCATAGGCATGGGCACACTGATCACCTACGGCTCTTATATCAACAAGAAAGAGCACCTGGGCAATGCGGCGCTCAATGTGACCATTGCCGACACGCTCATCGCCGTGCTGGCCGGTATTGCCATCTTCCCCGCTGTCTTCGCCTTCGGCATAGAGCCGGGCGCCGGGACAGGACTGGTGTTCAAGACGCTGCCGCTGATCTTCCAGGAGATGCCGGGCGGCTATATCTTTTCCGTGATCTTTTTCCTCTTGCTGGCCATCGCGGCCCTCACCTCCACCATCTCGGTGCTGGAGGTGATCGTGGCCTTTTTCTCCGAGGAGCTGAATATCACGCGCCGGGCGGCCACCCTGCTGGCCACAGCAGCCGTAGCCATCCTGGGCATCTTCGCCGCAGGCTCGTGGGGATGGTTCGCCGGCATGCATGTGAAAAACCAGAACTTCTTCGGTATCCTCGATTTTACCACAGCCAATATCCTCCTGCCCCTGGGCGGTTTCTTCATCGTCATCTTCGTGGGATGGTTCATGGGCACCGACAGGGTGCGGGCCGAACTTACCAACAGGGGAGAGATCAAAGCCGCCTACATGCCCGTATTCGTTTTCCTGGTACGCTTTGTGGCGCCTTTGGCCATCGCCCTGGTCTTCATGAACGGTCTGGGATGGATATGACCTGCGGCGACAGGGGGAGGAAGATGTATATATATTAAGGTATAAAAAAGTCTGTCTTGAGAGAGATCTTCCGTTTTTCGAAGAGCGAGAGGATCGCATCCCTGATCATCCTGGTCCTCACCCTCCTGGTCGTGATTGCCCTGGCTTTCGTGCGGCGCATACGTCCGTTGCCCGGCGAAGAGGCGGAACTCTTCGATTCTCTTGTCATCACCCTGTTGCCGGGAGAAGAGCTTTTGTCTCGGGCAAAGGAAAAGGAGGATACTCCAGCGGTAAATCCTGCACCATCCGGCGTGGATCTCCGCAACCCTCCCCCTGTGCGCGACCCCAACAGGATGACCCGCAGCGAATGGGAGCAGCTGCCTTTGCCTCCTTATGTGATCCGGACCCTCCTGAACTACCGGAAGAAGGGGGGTGTCTTCAGGAAAAAGGAGGACCTGAAAAAGATCTACGGCATGACCGACTCGCTGTATGAGGCGATCGCTCCTTTCGTGCGGGTGGAGGGGCAGGAGCCTGCAGAGGAGGTGCCCCGGCCTCCGGCAGAAAAGAGGAAGATGCCGGAGAGGACTCTCCCCGGGCCTGTAGCTGTGGATATCAACCGGGCCGACTCAGCCGTCTTCGACAGCCTGCCCGGCATCTCCCCGTGGCTGGCCCGCCGCATTGTACGGTACAGGGCCCTGCTGGGCGGGTTCGTCAGGAAAGAACAGCTGCTGGAGGTATATGGTCTGGACAGTCTTACCTACCGTAAGATCAGGGACCGGCTCACGGTGGACACGGCCCTCATACGCCGGATCGATGTGAACAGCTGTGACGAACATGCCCTGGCACATCATCCTTACCTCTCCCGACAGGAAGCCGGCGCCGTGATCTTCTACAGGGAACACTTCGGAAAGATAGATGAACTGGAGGTCTTGCTGGAGCAACATGTGCTGCCGGAGAAAACCTTCCGTCGCATACGTCCTTATCTGAAAACAGGGGAGGAAAAGTAATTGTTTATGTCGTTTTTTTTTCTTACATTGAAAGCAAAAGAGAAATAAATTTTGTAAAGAAAAAACCAATTTCTAACTTTGCGGCTCATTTAAAAAAAATGTTATGATCATAATACCTGTAAAAGAAGGCGAAAACATTGAGAGAGCTTTGAAGAAATACAAGCGGAAGTTTGAGAAGACCGGTATAATGAGGGAGTTACGTCAGCGGCAGGCTTACATCAAGCCTTCGGTGCGGCGGCGCGAGGTAAAGAAACATGCTGAATATATCCAAAAACTGCAGCAGAAAGATGCCTGAAGAAAAGCTTTAATACTTACGGGACGTTCCTGATGGCCCCGGCGGCCTGTTTTTCTGTAAGACAACCTCCAAACGTTCCCGTAACAAATGCAATTTTTTAACGAATACATAAATTATCTTAGGTTTCAGAAGAGATATTCTGAACATACGGTAGTGGCATACCGTAACGATATCCTGCAGTTTGCTGTTTTTCTCGGAGAGGATGAGGCGCACCGTCCCGCATGGGATGAGGTGACCGACAGGCATGTACGGGAGTGGATGGTGTCGCTGATGGATGAAGGGCTGTCGCCCAGGAGTGTGAACCGAAAACTCTCCTCCCTCAAATCATTTTACCGCTACCTGCAACGGGAGGGCGTGAGCGCCAACCCTGCCGCGATGGTCAACGGCCCCAAAACGGGGAAAAAGGTGCCGGCCTTTGTGCGGGAGAGTGAGATCAACCACCTGCTGGATACGTATGAGTTTGGCGAGGATTTCGCCGGGAGAAGGAACCGCATGATCATTGAAACATTGTACGGGACAGGGATGCGCAGGGCCGAGCTCATCGGACTGAAGGAAGAGGATGTCCGTTTCGGGGAGGGGGTCCTCCGGGTGACGGGCAAGCGGAACAAACAGCGGCAGATACCCCTTTTGCCCGGGCTGGCAAAGGCGCTGGAGGATTACCTGGAGATCAAACGGGAGAAATTCCCCGGCGTGCCCTGGCTGTTCGTCACCGGAAAAGGAAAACAGATGTATCCCCGTCTGTTGTACCGGGTGGTCAACAAATACCTGGGGCTGGTGACCTCCCTGAGCAGGAAAAGCCCCCATGTGTTGCGGCATACCTTCGCCACGCACCTGCTCAACCACGGGGCCGACCTGAACGCCATCAAGGAGATCCTGGGCCACGCCAACCTGTCCGCCACGCAGATCTATACACACAGTACGTTCGAAAAACTGAAAAAAGTATATCAACAAGCTCACCCAAGAGCGTAAAAGAAGGAGGGTAAATTATGAATATTCAGATCCATTCGTTGAAGTTTGACGCAGACAAGAAGTTGCTTGATTTTATTGAGACCAAAGTTTCCAAACTGGCTCATCTGAATGACAGCCTGATCAGTGCCGAAGTTTTTCTGTGCCTTGACAAATCGGATGTCCAGGAAAACAAGATCGCAGAGATCAAACTGGAGTTGCCGAGAACCTCACTGTTTGCCAAGAAACAATGCAAAACATTTGAGGAGGCAACCGATCAGGTGGTAGATGCGCTCAGAAAACAGATAACCAAACAAAAGGACAAAATCAGAAAAGTTTAAAAGAGGCGAAAAAAATTTGTGGTATTATTTTTGTGATATCCGTAGTTTTTTTCTACATTTGCAATCCGATTTTCGGGGGTGTCCTGATCATGCGGGTTCTTTGAGATACAGGCCGATGTAGCTCAGTTGGTCAGAGCAGCTGATTTGTAATCAGCAGGTCGTGGGTTCGAATCCCTCCATCGGCTCCTGAAAATGATGTACGGGGAGATACCAAAGCGGTCAACTGGGGCAGACTGTAAATCTGCTGGCGAATGCCTTCGTAGGTTCGAATCCTGCTCTCCCCACATATTGAGTAGTGAGTGATGAGTGATGAGAGATGAGTGATGAGAGGATGTTTTTTCGTTCTTTAAAATTGTTGAGGGTAAGTTCTGCGGGAGTAGCTCAGTTGGTAGAGCATCAGCCTTCCAAGCTGAGGGTCGCGGATTCGAGTTCCGTCTCCCGCTCATGGTAAGCCGATGTAGCTCAGGTGGTAGAGCGCATCCTTGGTAAGGATGAGGTCACGGGTTCAATTCCCGTCATTGGCTCAATTTTTTTTATTATACAATATATACAAACAAACAAGAAGAATAGATTATTGAACATTTAATTTTTTAAATTATGGCTAAAGAAAAATTCGAACGGACGAAACCTCATGTTAATATCGGTACCATCGGTCATGTCGACCACGGGAAAACCACATTAACATCTGCCATTACGATGGTCCTTTCCGAGAAGGGGCTGGCCGAAGTGAAGGACTTCGACTCTATTGACAATGCTCCCGAGGAAAAAGAGAGAGGTATAACGATTAACACGGCGCACGTTGAGTATGAGACCGAGAACAGGCATTATGCTCACGTCGACTGCCCCGGCCACGCTGACTATGTGAAGAACATGGTGACGGGTGCTGCCCAGATGGACGGAGCTATCCTCGTGGTGGCCGCCACCGACGGCCCTATGCCCCAGACCCGTGAGCATATCCTCCTGGCCCGTCAGGTGAACGTGCCCAAGATCGTGGTTTTTCTCAACAAGGTTGACCTGGTCGACGACGAAGAGCTGATCGAGCTGGTAGAGATGGAGGTTCGTGAACTCCTCGACTTCTACGGCTATGACGGTGACAACACCCCCGTGATCCGCGGATCCGCCCTGGGTGCCATGCAGGGTGATGAGAAGTGGAAAGAGAAAGTGCGTGAGCTGATGGCCGCTGTCGACGAGTACATCCCCGTTCCTCCGCGTGACGTGGAGAAGCCTTTCCTGATGCCCGTTGAAGACGTTTTCTCCATCACCGGCCGTGGTACCGTGGCTACCGGAAGGATCGAGACAGGTATCGTCCACACCGGCGACGAAGTGGAGCTGATAGGTCTGGGTGCCAACAAGCGCAAGACGGTGGTCACCGGTGTTGAGATGTTCCGTAAGATCCTCGACGAAGGAGAAGCCGGCGACAACGTAGGTCTGCTGCTCCGTGGTGTCGACAAGAAAGAGATCAAAAGAGGTATGGTGCTGGCCAAGCCCGGTTCCATCACTCCTCATACCAAGTTCAAGGCCGAGGTGTACGTGCTGAAAAAAGAAGAAGGTGGTCGTCATACTCCCTTCCACAACAAGTACCGTCCCCAGTTCTACCTGAGGACCCTCGACGTGACCGGTGAGATCACCCTTCCCGAAGGAACGGAAATGGTCATGCCCGGTGATAATGTGACCATCACCGTCGAGCTGATCTACCCCGTGGCCCTGAACCAGGGCCTGCGCTTCGCCATCCGTGAAGGCGGCCGCACCGTCGGCGCAGGACAGGTGACCGAGATCATTGAATAAGACCTTATATGATTTGCCGGGAAAAGGGTGAAGGCTCACCCTTTTCCTTTACCTTTTTGACACGGGTGTAGCTCAGTTGGTAGAGCACTGGTCTCCAAAACCAGGTGTCGGGCGTTCGAGTCGCTCCTCCCGTGCAAAGTTTTCAGATCATTGAGCAACAGGAAGGCATCGTCCCGCACACCGTGCGGCAGGATGCCTGCAAAACGAAGTAAGGAGAAGAAATATGAGCCTTAAGTCCTATGTTACCGAGTCCTACAACGAACTGGTACATAAAGTTACATGGCCTACCTGGAGCGAGTTGCAGAACAGCTCCATCGTGGTGATGGTGGCCGGTATCCTTATTGCACTTGTTGTCTTTGCCATGGACTTTGTTTTTGAACGTCTAATGAACTTTTTGTACGGACTCTTCTATTGAGTGGAGAGGCTGTTTTGAATCAAAAGATTATGGCTGAGCAGGAGAAGAAATGGTATGTGCTGCGGGCGATAAGCGGGAAGGAGAAAAAGGTCAAGGAGTATATAGAGGCTGAGATCAACAGGCGTCATCTCCAGGATTATATTTCCCAGGTCCTGATCCCCACAGAGAAGGTCTATCAGATCCGTGCCGGCAAGAAGATCAGCAAAGAAAAGAACTTCTTCCCCGGTTACATCCTGGTAGAGGCGGCTCTCGTGGGCGAGGTGCCGCATATCCTTACCAGTGTACCCAATGTGCTCGGCTTTCTGGGTGAGACGGCCGGCAGGAATGCCGAGCCGCAGCCGCTGCGCGAGTCGGAGGTGAACCGCATCCTCGGCAAGGTGGACGAGCTGGCCAGCAGCGAGGAGGAGATCAATGTGCCCTTCTTCGTGGGAGAGACGGTCAAGGTGATCGACGGCCCTTTCAACAGCTTCACCGGCGTCATCGAAGAGGTCAACGAAGAGAAGAAAAAGCTGAAGGTGATGGTGAAGATCTTCGGCCGCAAGACACCCCTGGAGCTCAGCTTCATGCAGGTGGAGAAAGAATAACCATGAACGAAAATATCAGCCGGATCGCAAAAATCATAATGCTTCCTGAGTGATCGCGAGCTGATTTTGATTAATAACCAGAATGTAGAAATCCTGAATTATGGCAAAAGAAGTCGCAGGAATAATCAAATTGCAGATCCGTGGCGGTGCAGCCAACCCGTCCCCTCCCGTGGGGCCAGCGTTGGGCGCAAAAGGCGTGAATATCATGGACTTTTGCAAGCAGTTCAACGCTCGCACACAGGAGATGGCAGGCAAGCTGATCCCGGTGGTCATCACGGTCTATTCGGACAAGTCGTTCGACTTTGTCACGAAGACACCGCCGGTGGCCGTGCAGCTCAAAGAAGCTGCCAAGCTCAAATCGGGGTCACCTGAGCCCAACAGGACGAAGGTTGCCAGCATTACCTGGGATCAGGTGCGGGCCATCGCAGAAGACAAGATGCCCGACCTGAACTGTTTTACGGTCGAGTCTGCCATGAGAATGGTAGCAGGCACCGCCAGGAGTATGGGAATCACCATACAGGGTGAGTTCCCGGGAAACAACCAATAAAGAAAGAGTGAAAAATGACTAAACTGACAAAAAACAGAAAGAAAGCTCTTGAGAAGTTTGAACCTGGGAAACCATACAAACTATCCGAGGCAGCCGAGCTGGTGAAAGAGATTACCACCACCAACTTTGATGCATCGGTAGATATCGACGTGCGCTTAGGAGTTGACCCGAGAAAGTCCAATCAGATGGTTCGTGGCATCGTGACCCTTCCCCACGGGACCGGTAAAGAGACCAAAGTGCTGGTGCTCTGTACCCCCGACAAGGAAGAGGAAGCCAAGGCCGCCGGCGCCGACTATGTCGGCCTCGACGAATACATCGACAAGATCAAGGGAGGATGGACCGATGTGGATGTGATCATCACCATGCCCTCCGTGATGGGAAAGGTTGGACAGCTGGGAAGGATCCTCGGGCCGCGGGGCTTGATGCCTAACCCCAAGAGTGGTACCGTAACCATGGAAGTGGGCAAGGCCGTGAAGGAAGTCAAGCAGGGTAAGATCGATTTCAAGGTGGACAAATACGGCATCATCCATGCCGCGATCGGGAAAGTCTCTTTTGAGCCCGGTCAGATCATGGAAAATGCCCAGGAGTTCCTCTCGATGATCAACAAACTCAAACCCGCTGCCGCCAAGGGGACCTATATCAAGAGTATCTATCTCTCGAGCACCATGAGCCCGGGAATAAAGGTGGATACCAAAGCAATAGACTAACTGCTTAACCTTTATTGAATTATGACAAGGGAAGAAAAGAATGCGATCATCGATGCACTGACCGAACAGATCAATGCCCGTGGTCATATCTACCTCACCGACATCTCTACCATGAATGCCGGCGATACGAGTGACCTCAGACGGAAATGTTTCGAGAAGGACATCAAACTGATCGTCGTAAAAAATACCCTGTTGAAGAAAGCCCTCGAGAAGGCGGACAAGGACTATTCGGAACTGTTTGACGTGCTGAAGAACCCTACTTCCGTGATGCTTACCGATGTGGCCAATCTTCCGGCAAAGCTGATAAAAGACTTCCGGAAAGATCATGAAAAGCCCGTCCTCAAAGCTGCTTTTGTGGAAGAGTCCGTGTATGTCGGTGACGAACAGCTCGAGATGCTGGCTTCGCTCAAGTCGAAAGACGAACTGATCGGAGACATCATCCTGCTGCTGCAGTCGCCCATGAAGAACGTGGTGTCCGCCCTGCAGTCGGGGAACAACATCCTCACAGGTGTATTGAAAACATTAGGTGAAAAAGAAAATTAAAAAAGTTAATAACGATTAAAATTTTGTAACCATGGCTGATTTGAAAAAGCTTGCTGAAGAATTAGTAAATCTGACAGTAAAAGAAGTGAATGAGTTGGCAGATATTCTCAAAGAAGAGTATAACATCGAACCTGCTGCCGCAGCAGTGGCCGTTGCCGGCCCCGCCGGTGGTGGTGAAGGTGGTGCTGCCGAAGAGAAGACCAGTTTTGATGTGATCCTCAAGGCTCCCGGTGGTGCCAAACTGCAGGTCGTCAAGCTGGTGAAAGAACTGACCGGTCTCGGACTGAAAGAGGCCAAAGGTGTGGTGGATTCCGCTCCCGCTCCCGTGAAAGAAGGCGTCTCCAAAGAAGAAGCAGAAGCCGTCAAAACACAGTTGGAAGAAGCTGGAGCAGAAGTTGAGATTAAATAGAAGCGAACAATTCTTCTTGTTTGGGGTTTAGGATCCTCCTCGGGGGGATCCTAAGCCTCTTTGCTATTGTATAATATTAATGTTCTTTATAATATAATTTTTGCGATGCCGGCAACAACCCCTAAAAAACGCATTAGTTTTTCCACCATCAAGGATCAGCTGGACTATCCCGATTTTCTCGATATACAGCTGAAGAGTTTCCGCGAGTTTTTTCGCATAGAATCCACGGCCGAAGAGCGGAAAAAGGAAAAACTCTACCAGGTTTTCAATGAAAACTTCCCCATTTCCGATACCCGGAACAATTTCAAGCTGGAGTTCAAGGACTACAGTGTGGATCCTCCGCGGTACACCATCGAGGAGTGCCTCGAGAGAGGGCTTACCTACAGTGTGCCCCTGAAAGCCCGTCTGAAGCTCTCCTGCAACGATCCCGAGCATGTCGATTTCGAGACCGTCGAGCAGGATGTCTACCTGGGTACCGTTCCCTACATGACCGAACGGGGTACTTTCATCATCAACGGGGCCGAGCGTGTCGTCGTCTCGCAGCTCCACCGTTCGCCCGGGGTTTTCTTCGGCCAGAGCCTCCATGCCAACGGCACCAAACTTTATTCCGCACGCGTCATCCCGTTCAAAGGGTCGTGGATCGAATTTGCCACCGACATCAACAACGTGATGTACGCTTATATCGACCGTAAGAAAAAACTGCCTGTCACCACGTTGCTGAGGACCTTCGGTTTCGAGAGTGACAAGGACATCCTCGAGATTTTCGGTCTCTCCGAAGAGATCAAGGTCTCCAAGACCAGCCTCAAAAGAGTGCTGGGCCGCAAGCTGGCCGCCCGTGTGCTCAAGTCGTGGGTCGAAGACTTCGTCGACGAGGACACCGGCGAGGTGGTCTCCATCGAACGTAACGAGGTGGTCCTCGAGCGGGAGACCGTCCTGGAAAAAGACCATATAGACCTGATCCTCGACGCCAACCCCGGCACCATCCTGCTCCACAAGGAGAACAAGGATGCTTCGGACTATGAGATCATCTTCAACACCCTGCAGAAAGACCCCTGTAACTCGGAGAAAGAGGCCGTCCTGCATATCTACCGGCAGCTGCGCAACGCCGAGCCGCCGGATGAGCAGACAGCCCGTGAGGTCATCAACAACCTCTTCCTCTCCGACAAGAGATACGACCTGGGACAGGTGGGACGTTACAAGCTCAACAAGAAACTGAACCTGGATACCTCCCTCGACCAGCAGGTGCTGACACCCTCCGACATCGTTGAGATCATCAAGCACCTGATCAAGCTGATCAACTCGAAGACCGATGTCGACGATATCGACCATCTGAGCAACCGGCGTGTGCGTACCGTCGGCGAGCAGCTCTACAACCAGTTTGGTGTGGGGCTGGCCCGTATGGCCCGTACCACACGCGAACGTATGAACGTGCGGGACAATGAGGTGTTCACACCCACCGACCTGATCAACTCGAAGACCCTCTCGTCGGTCATCAACTCTTTCTTCGGCACCAACCAGCTGTCGCAGTTCATGGACCAGACC
>CAZYQV010000184.1:0-4722 GCA_964649775.1 uncultured Rikenellaceae bacterium | reverse complement strand
GGCGAGATAGACGCGTGTGGGTTTGAAGGGGTTGCCTCCCTCCGGGAGATAAACCTACCTAGTGGTAGGTAAACCTACCTGGCGGGAGATAAACCTACCTGGCGGTAGGTAAACCGGCAGGGAGGCTTCGGCCTACGACTTTGCAATGTTCCGGCATATTCTGATGACGATGAATGACGCGGCGTTAGCCGCAAATACCGGGCCGCAGGCCCGAATGACGGTCGCGCAGCGACCTGATGCCGCCTGCGCAGCAGCGTAATGACATGAGCGACAACGAGGAATATTCACAACTCGATACTCGATACTCAAAACGATAAACCACGAACTAATATTATTTATCTTTGAAGAAAAAAGGTATGAGCGGAAAAATATACAATGTGGCCCTGGCCGCTTTCGGCATGTCGGGGCGGGTGTTTCACGGACCTTTCCTGAAGGTGCATCCGGGGTTCCGGGTGACGAAGGTGCTGGAGCGTACGAAGGACATCTCCCGCGAACTCTTTCCGGAGGTCACCATCGTGCGCCGCTGGGAGGAGATCCTCGGTGACACTGACATCGACCTGGTGGTGGTCAACACGCCCGATGTCCTGCATTATGAGATGACCCGTGAGGCGCTTGAAGCCGGCAAACATGTGGTGGTGGAGAAACCTTTCACCCTGCACACGGAAGAGGCTGACGAGCTGATCGCCCTGGCAAAGGAGAAGGATCTCCTGCTGACGGTCTACCAGAACAGACGCTGGGATACCGACTTCCTCACGCTGAAAAAAGTGCTGGAGGAGGGCTGGCTGGGACGGGTGGTAGAGCTGAGCTCCTATTTCGACCGTTACCGCCGTTATCCGCGTCCCGGCAACTGGAAGGATGAGGATACCTCAGGCACCGGCAGCATCTATAACCTGGGGCCCCACCTCCTCGACCAGGCGGTGGTGCTCTTCGGCATGCCGGAGGCGCTCTTTGCCGACCTGCGCGTGGTGCGGGAGAACACCAGGGTCAATGATTATTTTCATATTGTGCTTTACTACCCCGGCCTGCGGGTGATCCTCAAACATTCCTACCTGGCGATGAGGGCGGGCCCGCGTTTTATGGTGCACGGCGACGAGGGCTCTTATGTGAAATACGGGGTCGATCCCCAGGAGGAAAGACTCTCTGCCGGTCTGTTGCCCGAAGATCCCGGTCTCGGCAGGGAGGAAAAAGAGTCGTGGGGGTATCTGGTCAGCGACGGAGAGCTGCCTTATGACGGAAAGTACCAGAGCGTGCCGGGGAGCTATATGGCTTTCTACGATAACCTCTACCGGGCGCTCAACGGCGAAGAACCCCTCGCTGTACCTCCCGCACAGGCCCGCAACATCATACGCCTCATCGAGCTGGCGATACGGAGCAGTGAACAACGCAAAGTACTTGAAACAGGTTCCTGAACAATCTCTTTTTTGTTCTAGGAGTTACCAATATGGGTAACTTTTTCTATCTTTGCCGGGTAGGCGAATCATAAAGGAGAAAACCCTTGCGGAGTATTGCCGGAAAAGCAGATATATGCCGGCGGAAGAATCGTTGAAAGCATGGATATATGAAATAAGGCATGCAAACTGGAGCCATCCCGGTGAATTGAAATCTACTTTCGGTAATGCCAGCATAATTGCTTCAAAAAGGGTGATCTTCAATATAAAAGGAAATGATTACAGGTTGATCGTGGATATTGAATACAAACTGAAGATCGTTTTTATTGTTTGGTTTGGCACCCACGAAGAATATGATAAAATAGATGTGAAAGCAATAAGATATGAAAATCAGGATACTGAAAAGCGAAGAGGAATATGAGAAAGCCTGCAGTAGGATCTACGATCTGATACACAGCATGGATGACCCCATTGAACCTGACAGTGAGGAAGGGGAAGAACTGGAACTGTTATCCCTGTTGGTAGAAAAGTATGAGCAGGAAAAATACAGTCTGGGAGTACCTGACCCGGTGGAGGCGATTAAATTCAGAATGGAACAGATGGATCTGCGGCAATCCGATATTGCTCCGTTGTTCGGAGGCAGGACCAGGGTGTCGGAGGTCCTGAACAGGAAAAGGCCTTTGACTTTAAAGATGATCGTTTTGCTGAACAGATACCTGGGGATCCCGCTGGAATCGCTGGTATTGGGAAATAAAGATGTTGACCTGGACGAAGAGAACAGGGAAAAACTTTTGAATATTGCCCCGATCAGGCACTATCTGAGAAGCAATCGCATATTGATCGAAGATAAAAAGAGCGGATCATACAGTCCCGGCCGTGTAAAAGTCCGCCCTCAGACGGATCTGTCAGCATTCAGAGAAAGTGAAGGGATGTACCGGCCCGAATCTTCTTCCGGCAGGCCGGTAAAGAGCAAAAAGCAGGATGTACGAAGAAAACGCAAAGGCGCCGGATAACTTTCAACCTTCAGACCTGCTCTTCCTTACACAGATCCTTCCCGAACAGCCGGGCCACGCCGATGACGATCAGGCGGATGACCACGATGCCGGCATAGATGACCACGGAGAGTTTGATGACGAAGCCCAGCTGGGTGTACAGCTCTTTCCACTGGGTATGGTAAAGGATGATCGAGAGGATGTTCAGCAGGAAGGCGATGAGGAAGCTGATCCCGAAAAATTTCAGTTCTCTTTTCTTGGCCCTGGCAGTGATAACGGTATCTTGCATGATCTCTTTCTTTAAATGTTCTTAAGCACCAGTTCGTCGGGCATGGTGACCACTTTCTTTGTCACCATGGCTTCCCATCCCAGTAGTACGGCGATGGTGGCATAGTAGCCCTGTGCCAGCAGTTTCCTGTACTTTTCTCCTGTCTGTACGGCATGGATGAAGCCTTCCATCTCCAGGCGTGTGCCGTCGTCGCCGAGCTCTTCATCGAGGATGGGGGTGCCGTTGTCTTTCACGGGTGTGTCGGGCACCCAGCTGGCGCCGCCCAGGGGGATATTGTCGAAGATGCCGTGCTCGATATTATTGATCAATTGCAGGATGCCCGGGGCGGGAGGCGGTGTCTCCGACCACATCAGGCCGGCCTCCAGCTCCATGGTGCCTTTGGGTCCCATGATCTGCTCTTCGAGGCCGTAGTGTTTGTTGCTGATCATCGAGTCGTAGATCACCTGTGTGCCGCCGGGATAGGCATACACCACGTTGACATTGTCGTATACTTCCCGACCGTCTTTCCAGTAGTTGATGCTGCCGGCCCCCATGATCTCTGTCGGATAGCTGCCCAGGATGTAGTTGGCTACCTGCATCTGGTGGGAGGCCAGCTCGGTCATCATGCCCCGCGAGTAAGCTCTGTACATACGCCAGTTGATGAAGTGTTCCATGTCGGGATACATCGCCGGGTCGGCGAAGTCGGATATCTTCCCTGCCGGCACTTCCCGTCGCCAGTCGTTGTTGCGGTGCCAGTAAGCCCGTATCTGTGTGACATTGCCTATCTGTCCGTTGCGTATCAGTTCGAAAGCCCGCAGATAACGCGGGTGGAACATGCGCTGATGGCCTATCTGCAGCAACAGGTCTTTTTCCACGGCCGTGTTCACCATCTTCAGGGCATCCTCCGGCTCGCGGGCCATCGACTTTTCACAAAAAACTTTTTTGCCTGCCTCCAGCGCGTCGATGGTGATCGCGGCGTGGGTATGTAGCGGCGTGGCGATGACCACGGCATCCAGCTCTTTTACCTCGTCGAGCATCTGCCGGTGGTGGGCAAAGGCTTTGGCTTTGCCACCCGCCATGCGGCGGGCACGCTCCAGATGGGGCGGGTAGATGTCGCAGACAGCCACCACCTCGGCGTCGGGGATGTCCAGCAGATGAAGCATGAGCAGATGGCCCCGGGAACCGATGCCTACCATGCCGATCCTGACTTTGTTGCCGTTGTTTTTCTCCTCTCCGGCAGCATATCCGCGCAGCCAGGAGAGCTGTGACGCCAGCATCGTCGATCCGGCGATCATGGCCGACTTTTTGAGAAAATCTCTTCTCGTTGTCTCTTTCTTTTCCACGTATCAGTTTTTTGGTGCTTCAAAAGTAAAAATATTTGGTTTACGATTCAAGTATTCCACCAGAATAATCTTCGTGTCCGGAAAATTACCGAGCAGCCGTCCGTACCGGTCTTCTTCCGCGGCCAGAAAGGCTGTTGAGAGGATCTCTGCCGTGAAAGGATCAGCATGTTGCACCGAGACGCTCTTCCATCCTTTTACCGGCTCGCCCGTGAGCGGGTTGAGCACATGCAGACGCTCTTCTTCGCCCTGGGGCAGACGTTGTGCCGAGACACCGCTGGTGGAGAGGGCACGGTCTTTCATCTCGAAAAGGTAGACGTTGACCGCCGGGTTGAAGATGTCAGGGATGCCCACGGGCCAGTGAGGGCCGTGGGGATGGTGTCCCAGGGCCAGGATGCTGCTGCCGCCGAAGCTCAGCAGGGCGTCCTGTATACCCTCATCCAGCAGGATATGCTGCACCTCCCGCAGGGCCACGCCCTTGCCGAAGGCGCCGGGGTCGAGACCTGCCCGCGGCGAGGCCAGCGAGACACTCTGCGTGGCACCGTCGAGGATCACCTCGTGCCATCCCCCCCGCAGGGATGGTGCCGGAGCAGGATCCTCTCTCTCCTGCCAGTAGGCCTGCAGCGCAAGGATGGCGGGATCGAAAAGACCTTCTGTCAGCCGGTGGTAACGGTCACACTCCTCCAGCACACCGAACACCTTCTCATCCACCATTACCGGATGACCGGCACCCT
>CAZYQV010000183.1:0-16692 GCA_964649775.1 uncultured Rikenellaceae bacterium | reverse complement strand
CCCACACCTATGCCGCCGATGATGCGGTAGATGATGAAAGAGATCACCGGCTGCACCATGAAGATGTTCATCTTCTCCGGCACGGCCGACCCTACAGCCGAGAGGGTAAAGAGCAGGGCTGCCAGCAGCAGGCCGCTGCGCCGTCCTATCTTGCGGCTCACAAAACCACCGATGCTGCCGCCGATGATACACCCCACCAGCGCCGACGAGACGACAAACCCTTTGAGGGCGTTGGCGGTCTCCTCGGTGAGGGTCAGGGGGTTGTCGAAGAGCTTCACCACCGCCACCACAGCGGCCAGGGCCACCACGGCAGCGATCACCGCACCCTTTTTCCGGCCGTACAGCTTCACCAGGATAGCCCCGGCAGCATAGACGATGATCGCCAGCACCACCGACACGCTCAGACGGTACTGCAGGATGACCTTCGAGGCCAGGAGAGGGTCCTGCGTCAGAGGCGTGATGAAAAAGCCCTGCAGGGCCTTCACGGCCCCCGAGATCACCGCCGTATCATAACCGAACAACAGTCCCCCCAGCGTAGCCACCAGCGTAATGAGCATGATGTAAGCACGGTTGCCTCCTTCGTGATATGTCATGATGAGAAAGTTTTAGATATATTGATTGATCAGCTGCTCGAACCACTCCTGTTTGCCGCTGACAAGAGGCGGCTCGCCCCCTTCCGACGCCAGGGCATGCAGCTCCTCCAGCGTCAGACGCCCCTCTTCGAAGGCCGCCCCTTCCCCCGTGTCGAAGGAGGCATACCGCTCTTTCCTCTTCTGCAGGTAGGGAGAGGCCTCAAGCAGGCGGTCGCCGATGATCAGGGCCCGGGCAAAGACATCCATCGCCGCGATGTGGGCAATGAAGATATCCTCCAGGTCGGTGGAGTTACGCCGTGTCTTGGCATCGAAGTTGATCCCGCCGGTGGTAAAGCCTCCCGCCTGCAGGATCACGAGCATGGCCTCCACCGTCTCGTAAAGGTTGATGACAAATTGGTCGGTGTCCCATCCGTTCTGGTAGTCGCCCCTGTTGGCGTCGATGCTGCCCAGCAGGCCGGCATCGGCCGCCGCCTGCAGCTCATGCTGGAAGGTATGACCCGCCAGGGTGGCATGGTTCACCTCGATGTTCAGTTTGAAATCCTCGTCCAGACCGTAGTGGCGCAGGAACCCGATGACCGTTTCGGCATCAAAATCATACTGGTGCTTGGTGGGCTCCATGGGCTTGGGCTCGATGAGGAAGGTACCTGTGAAGCCGTTGCGGCGGGCATAGTCACGGGCCATCATGAGGAAACGGGCCAGGTGGTCCTTCTCACGTTTCATATCGGTGTTGAGCAACGAGAGATAACCTTCCCTTCCTCCCCAGAAGACATAGTTCTCACCCCCCAAGGCGATGGTGGCATCGAGGGCATTCTTCACCTGCGCCCCGGCACGCGCCACCACCCTGAAATCGGGGTTGGTGGCCGCACCGTTCATATAACGGGGGTGGGAGAACAGGTTGGAGGTGCCCCAAAGAAGTTTCACACCCGAAGCAGCCTGTTTCTCCCGGGCATAGTCGACCATGGCAAAGAGCCTTTTCTCCGATTCGGCAAGGGTATCCCCCTCCTCTACCAGATCGAAATCATGAAAACAGTAAAAGGGTGTACCCGCCTTGGTAAAAAACTCAAAGGCCGCATCCATCTTGGCACGGGCACGCTCCAGGGGCGTGGCATAGGCATCCCACGGAAAACGTTTCGTGCCGCCGCCGAAAGGGTCGCCGCCGGTGTTGCAGAAGGTGTGCCAGTAAGCCGTAGCAAAACGGAAATGGTCTTTCATCGTTTTGCCGCGCACCACCTTATCCTCGTCATACCATTTGAATGCCAGGGGGTTGTCCGACTCTTTTCCTTCGTAAGGGATCTTGCCGATCCCCGGGAAAAACTCTTTTTGTCCTGTGGTGATGTTCATCTTTCAGATTTTTATGATCGTTTAGCGGTAATCCGGCAAGACAGGTACCTCTCCTCACTCCCCTTCGAGCATCATCTCCAGGGCTTCCAGCCACCGGCCGTAAGCCTCCTCGTAAGGTGCTCTCAGGGAGGCTTCCGGTTCCACCACACTTTTTCTTTCGAGGGTGCGGAAGCACTCCTCTGCCGAAGCGTAGTATCCGGCGCCCAAGGCGGCACCCAGGGCGGCGCCGCGGGCACCGTCCGTGTCGTACAGCTCTATCCGTATGCCCGTGGCGGCGGCCAGCACCTCCGTAAAGAGCGGGCTCAGGAACATATTGGCATGGCCCGCACGTATCACGCGGGTGTCCATGCCTGTCTCTTTCATGATCTCCAGACCGTAACGGAAGGAGAAAGCGATGCCCTCCTGGGCCGACCGCAGCAGGTGGGCCCGCGTGTGGATGTTGAACTGCATCCCCCGGAAGAGAGCGCCGGGGTTGCGGTTGGAGAGGATACGCTCGGCGCCGTTGCCGAAGGGCAGGGTGATCAGACCCTCAGCGCCGGGAGGCACCGTCAGGGCCTGCCCGTTCATCGCATCATAGGAGATCGCTCCCGTGAAGAGGTTCCTCCTCAGCCATGCGTTGAGGATGCCGGTGCCGTTGATGCAGAGGAGCACACCATAACGGTTGTCCGGAGGACGGTGGTTGACATGCACGAAGGTGTTAACGCGCGAGAGAGGGTCGTAGTCGGGTGTGTCGCTGACGCCATACACCACCCCCGAGGTGCCGGCGGTGGCCGCCACCTCACCCGGTTCAAGCACGTTGAGGGAGAAAGCATTGTTGGGCTGGTCGCCGGCACGGTAGGTCACGGGGATGCCGCCATGCAGGCCCAGCTCACGGGCGGCGGCCTCCGTCAGGCGCCCCTGCTCACCGAAGACAGGAACGATCAGGGGAAAAAGATTGGGATCGAAACCAAAGACATCCGTGACCAGCTGTGAGAGATCGTTCTCCCGGAAATCCCAGAAGATCCCTTCGGAGAGCCCCGTGATGGTGGTGGCCGCCTCACCCGTCATGCGCATGGCGAGGTAATCACCCGGCAGCATAAACTTCCAGGTCTTCCGGTAGATCTCCGGCTCATGCTCTTTCACCCACGCCAGCTTGGCAGCTGTGAAGTTGCCGGGAGAGTTGAGCAGATGTGTGAGCGCCCGCTCCCGTCCTATCCGGCGGAAAGCCTTCTCCCCCCTCTCCACGGCACGGCTGTCGCACCAGATGATGGCGGGCCGCAACACATTGTGATCACGGTCGATCAGCACCAGTCCGTGCATCTGGTAGGAGATGCCGATGCCTCCGATATCCCGGGCAGCGGCACCGTTGTTTTCCAGGAGCATGGCGGTAGCTCTCTTCAGATGATCCCACCACAAGGCAGGGGACTGCTCGGCCCATCCCGGCGCCGGAGCATCGATGGGCATCTCTCCGTCCGCAGGTGACATGGCACGGGCTGCAACCTTTCCGGTAGCCCCCTCCACAAGGGATGCTTTTACCGAAGAACTTCCTACGTCGTAACCGAGGAAAAACATCTTAGAAAGTTTCGAGTTTCGAGTTTCGAGTTATAAGTTGCGCGTTTTAATTTTTAAGTCACGCAGCGACAATATCCCATCGCCTCATCTTTCACCCGCCATAGCCCCTGCTGGATCGGAGGCGGGGCTTTATCGCCTCATCGCTTTATCACTTCATCGCTTTATCGCTTCATCGTACCTTATGCGTCAATATTGGCATATTTGGCATGCTTCTCGATGAACTCACGGCGCGGCGGCACATCATCCCCCATCAGCATGGAGAAGATGCGGTCGGCCTCGGCAGCGCTCTCTATGGTCACCTGCCGCAGGGTACGCGTGGCAGGGTTCATGGTGGTCTCCCACAGCTGCTCGGCGTTCATCTCGCCAAGACCTTTGTAACGCTGTACCGACACGCCTGCTTTTTCTCCGCCCATCTCCTCCACTGCCTGCTGCCGCTGCTGCTCGTTCCAGCAGTAGCGGGAGTTCCTCCCTTTCTTCACCAGGTAGAGAGGCGGCGTGGCAATATAGAGATAGCCTTCGCGTATCAGGTCCTGCATATAGCGGAAGAAGAAGGTCATGATCAGCGTGGTGATATGGCTCCCGTCCACATCGGCATCGGTCATGATGATGATCTTATGGTAACGGAGCTTCGACATGTCGAGGGCTTTGCTGTCCTCCTCGGTACCTATGGAGACACCCAGGGCGGTGAAGATGTTCTTGATCTCCTCGTTCTCGAAGATCTTGTGCATCATGGCTTTTTCGACGTTGAGGATCTTACCGCGCAGGGGCAGGATGGCCTGGAACTGGCGGTCGCGGCCCTGCTTGGCGGTGCCTCCGGCCGAGTCGCCCTCGACGAGGAAGATCTCCGTACCCTCGGGGTCGCGGCTGGCACAGTCGGCCAGCTTGCCCGGCAGTCCCGAGCCGGAGAGAACGTTCTTGCGCTGCACCATCTCGCGGGCCTTGCGGGCGGCATGACGCGCCTGCGCCGCCAGGATCACCTTCTGCACAATGATCTTGGCCTCCTTGGGGTTCTCCTCCAGATAGTTGGAGAGTGCCGTGCTGACCGCCTGGTCGACAGCGCCCATCACCTCCGAGTTGCCCAGCTTGGTCTTCGTCTGCCCCTCGAACTGGGGCTCCTGCACCTTCACCGAGACGATGGCCGTAAGGCCTTCGCGGAAGTCGTCGCCGCTGATATCAAACTTCAGCTTGGCCGTCATGCCCGACCTCTCGGCATAGTTCTTCAGCGTCCTGGTCAGCCCGCGCCGGAAACCCGACAGGTGCGTGCCTCCCTCGATCGTGTTGATGTTGTTCACATAAGAGTGGATGTTCTCCGTATAGGAGGTATTGTACTGCATGGCGATCTCCACGGGGATGCCGTTCTTTTCCGTCTCGATATATATGGGATCCTGGATCAGCGGATCACGCGTGGAGTCAAGGTACTTCACGAACTCCCGCAGGCCCTCCTCCGAATAGAACTCATCATGACGGTACTGACCGTTGCCATTGCCATTGCCATTGCCGTTGCCGTTCTCCATCTTTTCCCGCATATCCGTGATGGAGAGGTGGATCCCTTTGTTCAGGAAAGCCAGCTCACGCAGACGGGCCGCAAGGATCTCATATTTATAGTCGGTGGTAATGAAAATGGAGTCGTCCGGCTTGAACGTGATGATGGTACCGGTCCTGTCGGTAGTACCCGCCTCTTTCACCCCTTCGAGCGGCTTGCCCTTGCTGTATTCCTGGACATATACCTTCCCGTCGCGGTGTATCTCGGCACGCAGATGGACAGAGAGGGCGTTGACACAAGAGACCCCCACACCGTGGAGACCTCCCGAGACCTTGTAAGAGTCTTTGTTGAACTTGCCGCCGGCATGCAGCACGGTCATGACCACCTCCAGCGCCGAGCGGTTCTCTTTCTCATGAAGATCCACCGGGATCCCCCGGCCGTCGTCGCTGATGGTCACCGAGCCATCCTCGTTGATCACCACCTCTATGTTCTTGCAATACCCTGCGAGCGCCTCATCGATGGAGTTGTCCACCACCTCATACACCAGATGATGCAGACCTTTTTCACTCACATCGCCGATATACATCGCAGGCCGCTTACGGACGGCCTCAAGCCCTTCCAGGACCTGAATGTTTTCTGCCGAATAATCATTGCTGTTCTGCACTTTTTTTTCTTCTTCGCTCATATCAAAAAAATTTATATAATCTCCTTTTTCCCGGATCTCCTGCCGGGAATTTTCATCCTAATTTCCAAGGTTTATTTCAGGATTTCCGGTCCGTTTTTCATGCCGATGAAAAGACCGGTCTCCGGTATTTTTTCCTGTTCTTTGTCCCCTCTGATAAATCACTCATAAACAACATGATAGAATCGCTTCTTTCCGGTCGTTCCTGACTCATGCAAATATACCAAATTTTAATGATAATCAGGCAATTATTCGGTATTTTCACCCCCTTTTTTATTAACATAAAATCAACATCCGGAACTGCCGGAAAAAGGAGGGTTGTTGAAATGTGAATATGTGAAACTGCGGAGTGGATTTTATGGTCCGGGAAGATGCTTCATATCCTGCAAGATCATCTCATACAGAACCCGGAAAAGGATGACACGGAGGCAAAGCAACCCACACCGGTCTCAGGTCTGCCGGTCACAGCGAATAGGTAAACCCTCCCATGATGAAGAATCCCTGTGTGGGGAACTGGTGCCACGGTTCATATCTCACGGAAAAGATGTTGCTGAAGTCGAGGAAGAAAGAGAGGATCTTCCGGTAGCGGTATTCAAACCCCAGGTTAAGATCGGGATAACCGTCCAGGCGTACCACCTGCATGTCCGGGGTGGTGGCATACCGTTTGCCTGTATAGGAAAAATCCCCCCTGAAAACGATCTTGTCCTGCAGGCTGTACTTCACGCCAAGCGATCCTTCAAAGGGCGGTTTGTGCCAGGGCTTTTGCAGGACACTCATGCTGTAGTTGTTGTAGGCACCTTTCAGGAAGAGAGAGAATTTCTCACTGATGCGTCCCGTAAATTCGCCCGAGAGCCGGAAGAGCTGCACATCGTCATAAGCCACTATGAAACGGTTGCCGGCCACATCCGCCGTATCGTTGATGAAGAAAGGCATCTGGTCGATGAGCGAGAAAGAGCCTTTCACCTTGTACTCCGTTCCCGGGGCCAGGGAGCCTGACAGCCCCAGGAAAAACTCCATCTTCCTGTCCGTATTTCCGACATAGAGACCCGGTTTCAGGAAAGGATTGATGCGGGTCATCGTCATATAGTCGTTCACCTCCATCCGTCCGTCCATACCGAGGTAGGTCTGCAGGTATCCCGGGATAATGCGGAACTGAAAACGGATCCGGGGATAGAGACGGATGTCGGTGTTGCCCTCTGTCAGATCAAAAGTAGCCGCGATGGAGGCTTTCAGCCGCCATTCGGAGGTCGACTGGTAAAACCAGGGTTCCACGGTGATGTTGGCATCATGGGTGCCGGCGGGATAAAGATCGCTGTTGAAATAGAGGACGTCGGTCCTGAAGCCGATGGTTTTGCCACTGAAGACCTTGAAGAGGCTGCCTGTGAAGTCGAGGCCGTGTTGCGCATGGTCATATTTGTCCTGAAAGTAATCATAACGGAGGGCGGCACTGTAGTTCACATGGTTGGAGTCGGCGTGGGTGGAGTGGATCCCCAGCAGTGCCCCCGGGTTCATATAATTCTGACGGATGCTGTCCTTCACCAGGGAGGTGTCCAGCTGAGGGGCATAGCCGTAATAGAGGTTTTTGTCATTGCGAAAATAGACGCTTCCGTCGATCGTAGCATAGCGGAAGATCTTTTTGCCGTACAGCTCTCCTTTCAGGCTGCCGTAGTTGCCGTCCACCTTCTTCCCGTTGTTCAGCTTGACATCGCCGTAGGAGGAGAGGGACCTCACATACATCCCCACCACATGGTCTTTGGAGCGCAGGGAAGACATGTTGAACTCCAGCAGGGGGGTGATATGATTGCCGAAACCCAGCTTCAGGTAGCTTTTGTACAGCTTCGGCACGCTTTCGGCCTGCAGCCGTGCCGGCTTGATGGGACGGGGTACGTAGGGGGCCATCATCGGTTTCGGCGAGATGGAATAGGTGATCTCAGGATGATATTTCACCGTATCTCCCGCCACGGGGGTGATACTGATCTTCCTGGCTCCCGAGAGGCTGGGCTCGTAAGGTTTCACCACCCTGACCTCCTTGCGGATGGTATCGCGCTGGGCATGCAGCATCCCTGCCGGCAGCCACAGCAGTGCGGCCGGCAACATCACGGAAAGATATCTCATTGTTCTCCTCATGCCGTGTTCTCCTTATCATCTGCGGCAGCTCCCTGCTCCGGTTCTTCCGCCGGCTGCCCGGGGAGGGTGTCCGGCACCGCCTCTATGCTGTCGGGCGCATTGCGTATCTTCTCTATGCTGCGGATGGCCTCCCGTTTCTCCCGGGCTTCCTCCAGGATGCCGTCGTCCTCCACCTTGTAATAATCGATCAGGCTCTGCAGCGTGTACTTCGCCTGCAACAGGTCATCCTTGTCGAGGCTGATGTCTGCAAGCAACAGGAAAGCTTTTGCCATCCAGTAGGTATGTGGGGTGCTCATGTTGATGAAGCTGAGGATCACCTTTTCCGCTTCATCGTTCTTCTTTTGCCTGTAAAGCAGTTCGGCCACCCTGTATTTGGCTTCGGCCCCTTCGCTGCTGGTCACCTCCACCGCCACTTTCCTGTAGATCTCCAGGGCATGGTCCGTATCGCCCAGGGCCTGATACGACTTTGCCATCTTGTAATAAGCCTCACGCGCCACCTCCTCGGTAATATTGGGCATCCCCACGATCTCCTGTGCCACGGTGACCACAGAACGGTAGTTTTTCATCAGGTAGCTGCAGCGCAGCTGTCCCAGACGGGCCGTAAGAATGTTTTTCTCTATCTCTGCGACCCTCTCCAGCAGGACATAGTCCTCGAGTGCTGCGGCATAGTCTTTCCGGCCGTAGAGGAGGGCCGACGAGGCCAGCAGGGCCGACTCGGTGAAGAGGTTGCGCGGCTGACGGATGACATAGCGGTAATGGTCCAGGGCGCCGGAGGTATCCCCTGCCGTACGGGCACACTCCGCCAGGTAAAAATGGGCATTGACACGGAACGTGCCGCCGGGAAACTTCTTCAGGTACTTGCCGAGGACCTCCCGGGCCTTGTCGCAGTTGCCCTGCATGTAAAGGTTCTCTCCGGAGATATACATGAGGGAGTCCTCCTCGGCCAGGTCGACATTGGCAAAACTGCCCAGCTTGCGTGCATAGGAGAAATACGACTCCACATCGTTTATGTCCACATAGACGTTCTTCAGTCCCGTGAGTGCATAGCGGGCCTCCGGCGTGCCGGGGTACTTTTCGAGCACTTTCTTGAAGTTGCGTATCGCCGTCTGATAATCATTCCGGTTATAGCTCACCAAGCCCGTCTGCAACAGGGCTCTGGGGACATAGGAGCTGGTGGGATAGTCATTGATGATCTTCCGGTAATCGGCCAGGGCCTTGTCGGGCTCGTTCACATCCTCCCAGGCTTTTCCCCGCTCAAAGAGAGCATCATCCACAAAAGGGGATGAAGGATAACGGGTGATGAGGGTGGTGAGGTCATTGATCTTGGCCCGCGGGTTCTTGACCAGTCCGTAGGTGAACCCCCGCTGATAGAGTGCATAGTCGGGATTGACCCGTCCCGCTTTATAAGCCTCCGTATAATACCGGATGGCCAGCTGGAAGTCGCGGAGCACAAAAGCACAGTCGGCCAGCCGGTTGTAGCTGTCGGCCACCAGCGACGGATCGGTCTTTCCCTTGTATTCCAGAAATTTCCGGAACCATATCGAAGCATTGCGGTAGTCCTTTTTGTTGAAATAGACATACGCAATGTTATAATGCGCCTTGGGATATTCATCCAGGGTGACCGCTCCCGGACTGTAGATGAATTTCCTGAAGGCCTCCAGCGCCTGGTCGTTCTGTCCCAGGCGGTACCAGGCCTCGCCCAGCCAGAACCAGGCACGGGCCCTGATCACCGGGTCATAAGAGCCGTACTCGAGCGACTTGTTCAGAAGGGTCACGGCATTGTCGGGATCGCCCGTCTTGAGCAGCTCCAGCGCCCGGAAGAAGGCCACCCGCTGATAGGCTTTTTTGATCTCGTCATTCTTCTCTCCTATCTGATTGAGCGACTCAAGCGCCAGCTTATAGTTCTTCGCATTCAGGTAGGCCAGCACCAGGTAGTGATACGCTTCATTGACACGGCTGGAATAGGGATAGGTATCGACATACTCTTTCAGGGCACGGACCGTCTCGTTGAAAGGAGAATATGAGAGTTCGAACGTCAGCTTGGCATAGTTGAACAGCGCATCCTCTTTGATCTCCGGGTCGAAATCCATGCCGGCGGCAGCCGAAAAAGAAAAACCGGCGTTCTTCTTGTCTCCCAGGTGCAGATAACAGTCGGCCAGCAGATAATACGTGTTCTGCGACAGACGGTCTTTCTCCCCCGTCACATAACTGAACTCCTGCGCCGCCAGGTCATATTGTCCCGTTTTGTAATAACAGTAGCCCAGCTCATAATGCTCGGTACGTGTCAGCTTGTTCTTTTTGGCATACTCCTCCAGATAGGGCAGAGCCTTCTCATAGTTCCCTTTGCGGAACCAGGCATCCCCGATATATTTGCGGATCTCATCCGCCCGTGTGGGGGTAGCCTTTTCCAGCAGGGCAGGCGCATAGTCGAGGATCTCGTCGTACTTTTTCTGCAGATAGAGGATCTGAACAATATAATAAGGTACTATGGGAGCAAAACTCTCATCACCGGTCAGACGCCTGAACTCTTTGAGTGCCGTCTCATAGTTGCCTTCGGAATATGCGATGTGGGCATAGTAATAGATCGCCGGCGAGGTATAATCGCTGCGGATGTCCTTGATCTCATAGAACGCCATTTTGGCTTTCTCATACTCTTTCCTCATGAAAAGGGAATACCCCAGCTTGAAATAGTATTCCGCTTTTCTGTCATCGGGAAGGGACGAGACATCCACCTTGCCGAACCAGGTCACTGCCTTCCTGTAGTTCTTTTTCTGGTACTGGAAGAAAGCCATGTCAAGGATCGCCTCTTTGGTAAGGGCGCTCTCGGGATGGTTGCTGATAAAGGAGAAAAGACGATATTCCGCATCTTCATTGAACAGGTACATGGCACAGCGGGCAGCGTAGTATTCGGCCATGGCTGCCAGGATATCCTCGTCCCTGCCATACTGCCCCGCGATCTCGTCGAAGGCTTTCTGTGCCGGAGCATATTTCTCTTTCTCGTAAAGGTCCTGCGCCCTGCGGTAGGCATACTCCTCAGTGGTGTAATAATGCGGCGTCTGCGACTCCCCTTCTGCAGAAAACAGAAAAAGCATCACCGCCACCACCCATACATACCGCAGGAAAACCTTCATGATCGTTTTTTTACGGGGGCTAAATTTAATTATAATAACGGGGAAAGTGACAAGTTGGTATGGGTTTTAATTAACATTATATTGTTAATTTCTCTTCCGATAGAAGCCCGTGTAAAACAAAATTGTATTTTTGAGGCAACGAACGAGGAAGACGCCGGCAATATGGAGGAAAAACCCATCATAGAATTCAAGAAATGTGATCTTTTCCAGAAAGACCATTTGATCCTGAAGGAGGTCTCTTTCAATATCTTCCCCGGTGAGTTCGTGTACCTCATAGGCCGTGTGGGCAGCGGCAAGACCACCCTCATCAAGACCATCAATGCTCAACTGCCCCTGAAAAAAGGATATGCCCGCGTAGGGGATTATTACCTGAAGACCCTCAGGAAAAAGGAGGTACCCCTGTTGCGCCGGAACCTGGGCATTGTCTTCCAGGACTTCCAGCTGCTCACCGACAGGACCGTTTATGAGAACCTCTATTTTGTCCTGCGGGCCACCGGCTGGAAGGACAAAAAAAAGATAAAGAACCGCATCCGGGAGGTACTGGAGTCGGTAGGCATGGAATACAAGGATTACAAAAAACCCCACCAGCTCTCCGGCGGAGAACAGCAGCGGGTGGTCATCGCCCGGGCCCTGCTCAACCACCCGAGGATCATCCTGGCGGACGAGCCCACAGGCAACCTCGACCCCGAGACTTCCGAAGGGATCCTCCACCTCCTGCAAAAGATCAGCAAAACGGGCTGCGCCATCCTCTTTGCCACACACAACTACTCGCTGCTGAAAAAATACCAGTCCAGAACCCTGAAATGTGAAGGCCTCAGCCTCATCGAAATGAAAAAAGAGGAAGAGATCGACTTCTCCTCTCTCCTGCACGAGGAATGATAAGGAAGGCCCCGTATCCCGGTGTTTTTCAAAGAACCTTTCCTCCCCCGCCTCCCCCAGAAAGAACATCCTGACCGAGAGCACAATTATTGTACGGGATAGTAACACCCAAAAGAAATATTTTATATTTTTGGTTGACTTTTAACCAAAATCAAATAGGAGGAAACATCATGGCATTAATGATCACTGACGAATGCATTGCCTGTGGAGCATGCATCTCGGAATGTCCCAATGAAGCGATCAGTGAAGGGGAACCTTATGTTATCAACGCGGATCTTTGCACCGAGTGTGTCGGTTTCTTCGATTCACCACAATGTCAGGAAGTGTGTCCGGTAGATTGTATCATTCCCGACCCGGACCATGAAGAGACCCAGGAAGAGCTCCTGGAGAAGAAGAAAAAGATCCACGGGGAATAAAAAAAAAGAGGCGGCTGCCTCTTTTTTTTATACTGCTTTCTGTATGTCCGCTTTCCGCAGCGGCATGTTCCGGAGGGTTTTCCTGTCGCCCTTTAAGGTTTTCTGTACTGTCTCAGCCACGCGGTACTCTTCCAGCATCTCCTGCAACACTTCCTGTACCGAAGATATTTTTTCCGTACGGTACGCGCTGCTCCCGGCAAAAACAAAACCGTTTTTCAGGTTTCCTTTGGCGGCATTCACCAATGCCAGGGCGATGCAATAGGGGGCGGTCTGATAATCACATGTTCTCAGACACTTCCACGGACAGTTCACAGGATGTCTTTTCCCGCCTTCCACCTCCTCCAGGAAACGGTTGCGTATGGCCCTGCCGGGCAGTCCCACCGGCGACTCTATGATCATCAGATCTTCTTCCCTGCTCTCCACATACGCCTCTTTAAACGCCTGTGAGGCATCACATTCATGGGTGGGCACCAGACGGGTGGCTATCTGCACCCCGGCGGCTCCCTTTTCCATGATCCGGTACATATCTTCCCCCGTGTAGATCCCGCCGGCGGCGATGACCGGCAGGTCACGGCCGTACTGCTCACCGTAGGTCCTCATGACCTCCACCACTTCAGGGACGACTTTCCCGAGCGAATGACGGGGTTCTTCCAGCTCATCCTTTTTAAATCCCAGGTGACCGCCGGCAGCAGGTCCCTCCACCACCACACCGTCGGGGATCACCCCGTAATGGGACGACCAGTAGCGGAAGATAAGAGAGGCTGCCTTGGCCGAGGAGACGATGGGCAGGAACTTGGTGCGGTTGGCGCCGGCCTTGTCATCCAGCAGCACCTGCGGCACTTTCAGCGGCAGGCCCGCCCCCGAAATGATCAGGTCGACACCCTCCTCCACCGCCACCACCATGTGCTCTTCATAATCCGTGAGGGCCATCATGATGTTCACCCCTATGATGCCGGAGGTCATCCTGCGTGTCTTGCGTATCTCCCTGCGAAGGGCTATGACGTTGGCCCGCTGCAGGTCTTTTGAGAACCCCGGAAGCAACATCCCGATCACAGCCGAGGAGATGATCCCGATACCGCCTTCGTTGGCTACCGCAGAGGCCAGGCCCGATAAGGAGACCGCCACGCCCATGCCTCCCTGAATGACGGGGATACGTGGTTCCAGATCCCCTATTTTTAATGTTTGCATATTCGCTGTTTTTGATTTCAACAGACAAATGTAAGGGACGGGCAAGAGGGAGAAAAAAAATAGGGACAAGCAAAAACAAAAAGGGATAAACAACCCTTTTCAGGGATGAAATACCTCCCCTGCGTGACGAATGACACAGGAACACCGGTAAGAACAATATCCTATCCCCCGGTTTACCTCCCGGAAAGAGACAGGCATGGAATGAATGAAAACGACAGAGGAGGGAAAGACTGCCGGCTACGTCTTATAAAACAGCTCCTTGAAACGGGGAATATAATTCCTGGATACCAGCACCTTCTCCTGCTCATTGCCGACATAGAGGGTATATCCCTGCGAGCTGCCCTCCACGCGCCGCACCTGATGGATGTTGACAATGTAGGTACGGTGACACTTGAAGATAAAAGGATACTCGAGGAAAGCCTCTTCCGCATACTTCATCGTGCACCGCACCATACGGGAGTGCACCGTATCCTTTCCCTGCCAGAAAACCTCAATATAGTTTCCGGCAGAACGGATGTACAAAAGACTTTCCACATCCACGGAAAGATCATCTTTCTCATATTCCGACCTGAGATGGACGATATCAGGCAACGGATGGGCTTTTTTCTCCAGGTAACGGTTCAGCTCAATGGCCGACTGCAAATGCGAACGCAACAGACGGTTGCGATTGTACGGGATCAGGATGCTGACCGGAATAGCACTGATGAACAACACCTTCAGGAAAACGACAAAACTGAATGAGAAATAACCCGTCATGCCGAAATAGATAAAATATCCCGTCATGATCGTGAACATGATCCAGATATTCCACAGGATCTCTTTGAACACATTCCACCGGTTGAAAGGCTTCCGGTGGGATACCAGGGCGGGGATCAGCAACAGGTTGATGCTGAGCGCCAGGAAGGTGACCACGATGAGGCCGCCCAGCAGCAAATATTTCTCTTTTCTGGAAAGAGCGGTTATATCAAAAGGCTGCAACAGGAACACCAGCAGGAACAACACGAGGCTGATCACGAAGATCAGGATGGTATTCTGCTTCAGGTCCGCATTGAACGGATACGACTTTTTCAGAAAGCTGAAAAATTTAGACATATTGCTTCTGTCGTGTTTTCATCGGGCCTTTTCCAGGCACCCTGTTATTGTAGAGATTCCCCTCTTTTACGTGTGCCTGAAAGTTCATTTCCGGCAACCAAAACTGTCTGTAAAAATACAAAAAACAGCAGTGAACAATCACTGCTGTTCTTATTTTCTGCTCATGAAAAAAACGGGTGATCCTGTCAGGAGATATTTAATCCAGGATTTTCTTCTTATACTCTTCCAGCAGGGTGCCTGTTTCATCAAACCATTTTCTCAGCCCTATATATTTTTCTTTCGAGCCCGGCTTCCGGTATGTCAGGACTTTCCCCTGCTTTTTTCTGAGCCGGAAAGCACTGTTCATCACAGCCTGACGCACCTTCTCCAGCTCTTCTTTCGGCTTGTTGAAACTGAGCATGGCATCATGGATCAGGTCTTCATAGGTGATGGGGCGCTGCACCTGACGCAACCGCTTCATGATATAATTGGTCCATGTTCCTTTCGGCCCCGGCTTTTTCTTCCTCGTCGATTTCTTTTTGCCGGAGGACCTTTTCGGCCTGGCAGCTTCCGTGAGCGCCAGAACTCCTTCCAGCTCCTTGACCTTCAGATGTTCGGAAGTAGGATCCAGGGTCTGCAGCATTTCTGCAATGTGTCTCAGGCGAAGGACGGTCTTATCCAGCTCTTCCTCATAGAACCGGGTCATTTCCGCCTTCTTTTCATCATTTAATTTAAGTTCTACCATTATAAATTAAGAATTTAAATAATAAATTAAATATTGAATATGAAAAAGATAAAGATGTCATTCAGGATCCTGATCATATTAAGCGATTAAAAATAAACAAAATATATAATCTCCCAAAAAATATTTTGATTTTTTAGTTTTTTTATAGAAATAACGTTCTTTCAATAATTGTAAATATTTATAACATACTGTTTCTCATTAAGATACAGTTTGTTCAATATCAAATCCTTCTTTCTTATCTTTAAAGAAGCAGGAAGGGACATTTTAATGTGATGTTGCCGACGGAGGTGCCCATAAAGGATCACTGCCCCAGTCTTTTACGGGCACCGGAGACATCTCGAATTCCAGGGTGCCGCCACGGTCTATCTCATCAAAAGTGACATAAGTTCTCTTCAGTTCCCGGCCGTTGAGGAGTACTTTCTTTATATATTTATTTTCCGGCGTGTTGTTATATGCCAAAATTGTAAAAGTGTTCCCCCGGCCGGTGCGGATTACAGCCCGGTCAAAGAGGGGACGGCCGAAGACATAGTTACCGTCGGCCGGGTTCTCCTGGTAAAAACCCAGGCTGCTTAGCACGAACCATGCCGACATCTGTCCGCAGTCCTCGTTGCCGCTCAGTCCGTTGGGATCGGCAAAATAGAGGGTACGGAGGATCTGGTCCACCCGCTCCTGTGTTTTCCAGGGAGCTCCGGCAAATACATACATGTAGGCAATATGATGGCTGGGCTCATTGCCGTGGGCATACTGGCCTATCAGGCCCGAGATATCCGGAGAGGCGTTCTCCCCCTCCACCGGCTTCTCCAGGGTGAAGAGCGAGTCCAGTTTGGCGGTAAAGGCCTGTCTCCCTCCCATCAGCCGGATGAGTCCCTCCACATCATGCGGCACCAGCCAGGTGTACTGCCATGCATTGCCTTCGGTGTAGTCAAAGCTCTCATGGCTGGAGAAGAGGGGGTTGAAAGGGGTACGCCATGAGCCGTCAATCATACGGCCCCGCATAAAACGGGTCGCCGGATCGAAATAGTTCTTGTAATAACCGGCCCTTTTCAGGTAATATGCCTCATCCTCCTTTTTCCCCAGACGGCGGGCCATATCGGCAATACACCAGTCGTCGATGGCATACTCAAGACCTTTCGAGACGGAGTGCCGCTCCTTCCCGGCAGGGATATACCCCAGCTCTCTCACCCACCGGAGACCTTTGATATCAGTCATGGACGATTTCTTCATCGCCTCAAAGACCTCCTCCGCATCCTCTTTCAACAGTCCTTTGGCAAAAGCATCCGCCAGCACGGGTATGGCATGATAGCCCACCATGGTGTTCGTCTCATTGCCGGCGAGGGCCCATACGGGCAGCAGACCGTATTCCCGGTAAAAATCCATCATCGACGCAAGGATACCGTCGAGACGGTCCTGCTGTATCAGGGTGAACAGCGGGTGTTCGGCGCGATAGGTGTCCCACAGGGAGTAGACCGTGTAGCGTTCATGACC
>CAZYQV010000182.1:0-3295 GCA_964649775.1 uncultured Rikenellaceae bacterium | reverse complement strand
GCCAACGGGAAGGATGAAAGGATGGAATGATGGAATTCGTCATTCGCCATTCGTCATTCATCATTCATCATTCATCATTCATCATTCCTAAGGTATTCCTCTGCAAATTTGCTGAACATCTCCGTCAGCGTTTGGATCCTGCCCTCCACACCGCTTTTATGGTAGGTGAGGCAGGCCATGCCGAGGCCGTAGGTGATGGCGGCGGCCACCAGGCCGCGGCTGGCGGCCATGGCTATCCCTTTGACGGTCGGCGGTATTCTGTCGCCCGACTTCCGTATGACGTCTTCCGCCAGGGAGGCCAGCCGTCTGCCGGCACGGCCGGTGACCGTGGAGGTCACCAGTGCCATCTGCTCTTTGTGTGTGAGGGTGCTCTCGAAGATGTAGGCGATGCGTAGGCACAGGCCTGACTGCAGGGCCGTCAGCGACAGGTCGTCGGACCCCGGCAGCGGCAGGGCCGCGATGCCGAAGGCGGTGGCGGCCGCCGCCATCACCCAGCGTCCGGCGGGCCCCTCACGGTGTGGCGTGATGCGCAGGTAGAGCATCTCCTTGTGACGGCGGCGCAACAGACGGACGATGCTGTCGCTGAGGGCTTTCACCGACGACTCACTCTCAGGGTCCACCGTCACCCTGCTGACACCTGCGACACTCTCCGGCATCTCCGGCGCGGAGATATCCTCGTCTTCCTCACGGGAAACGTTCAGTGAGAGGGCCAGGACGGGGATGCCTTTCTCTGCAAGGTGATCCATCACCTTCTTCTGCCCCGCGGTGAGCTGTCCCTCAGGCGTGGTGAACCACAGTACCAGGTCGCTGTATTCCTCGACATGTTTTTCCGGATTGCGGACACGGATGTTGTCCCAGGGCGTCTCGGCAAAAAAGATGTTCTCCCGCACATCGTAGATGACCGTGCCGGCAGAGAATCCTTCTTCCGTGGGCAGCGTCTTGTAATCGATGCCGGTGAGGGCTTTCATGATCTCCTCTTTGCCGGCATCCCCCAGCAGGGTGATCACCAGCTGCATCTCGTCAAGCCCTGAGGTCGTTTCCACCTGCCTGCGGTAGCTGTTGTGCAGCTCTTCGCGGATCTTGCCGCCTACTTTATCTTTCCAGTCTTCTTGCGGAGAGTGGCTGTTACTGGCCATAATGGTTGAACCTGGTTGTTTACACAAAGATGAATAAAATCCCCTGTTTATAAAAACGTTTCATGCTTTTTATCCTGTAACATCAGTACATCAGGTACATCTTCTTCTTGTGTTTCCACTCTGCCTGGTAAGCGTGGTCGACGAAAAAGATCTTCAGGTCGGCGTCGTACTCATGTTCCGTGAAGGATATCTTTTTGTCGGCCTTGTATGCTGCATCGGTGAAAAACCAGAGTCCTTTGTTCCCTTTGGCCTGGTAGGCATACTCTACTTTGTATACCAGCAGGTCGGCCTGGTAGGCCTGGTCGACAACGTACACCTTTACATCGGCCTGGTACGCTTCGTCCACCGAAAAGACCTTTTGTGCCGCAGCAGGAGGACAGAGAAAGGCCGGCATCACAAAGATGAGAGATATCAGAAATTTTTTCATTGCTCACAGGGATTGGTTCTCCGGGGAAGATACAGCAAAAACCGTGCTGTGTTTTCAGTCGAACCGCAGGCGGTATACATTGGTCTTACGACGGACAAAGCCCCACTTCTGATAAAGTTTGTTGGCGGCCACCCTTTCGGGGACGGAGGTGAGGTCGAGCTTTTTTGTTCCCCGCCGGCGGGCGTAGTCGATGGCATA
This sequence comes from uncultured Rikenellaceae bacterium, assembly GCA_964649775.1. Taxonomy (GTDB): domain Bacteria; phylum Bacteroidota; class Bacteroidia; order Bacteroidales; family VadinHA17; genus DRPN01. Next base: position 1,534 of record CAZYQV010000182.1, on the reverse strand, counting down.
GCGGACGATGGTGTCGCCGAGACCTTTCCCCCGGGCTTTTTCGTCTACCACCACATCTTCGAGCCACATCTTCAGCCCTGTGGGGATCTTCTCCTCCGCCAGGGTGAAGGTGCCGGGGATCTCTCCTTCCTCATCGCGGGCGACGAAGAGATGGATGCCGGTATCGGCCACGATCTCGCGCAGCCAGGCTTCGCTGATGGTGGTGCCGGGGGAGAGCTGAGGCAACAGCCGCTGCAGCGCCGCCAGCACCTCGTCGCTGTAAGTGGTCACTCTTTCGATCTGCATGGGTTTGTTTTTTTTCAAAGATAGTAAAAGTCGAAAAGTCAAAGGGGTCGAAAAGTCGAAAGGGTGATAAAGCGTTGAAGCGTGGTGTGCGGCCTTACAAAGTACGGCATGCTCTTTTGACGGCTTCATAGCTACCTCATGATGTAGCGCAGGTGCAAAGGCTGCGAACAAATCCCTCTCCTCCCGACTTTCTTTATCTTTGTACAAAATGATACGAAAATGACCGGAACAAAAAAAACGGCCCTTCTGATCACCGGCGCTGCCGGTGGCGTGGGACAGGCGCTGGTGCAGATGGCTCTCACCCTGCCCGGCGTCGACGTTGTCGTGGCCACCGACATACGTGAGGAGGTGACCGCTCTTTTCCCGGACGAGCGAGTCCTCTCTTTTGTGATGGATGCTGCCGGGGAGGTCTCCCTGCAGGCGGTGAGAGCACGCCTGCACGGGGAGGGTGTGCAGGTGAAGTACCTCATCAACAATGCCGGCATCTTCTTCTTCCATCCCGTCTCGGAGATGAGCGGAGCGCTCCTCGACCGCATCGTGCGTGTCAACACGTTAGCGCCGGTGCTGACGGTGAGCGTCTTCCTCGACGATCTCCTCGCCACCGGCGGCCGTGTGGTGCAGATCAGCACCTGCGGCGTGCGTTTTCCCACTATCTTCCAGGCCTACCCCGCCACGAAGATCGCCATGGAGGCTTTCAGCACCTCCATGCGTCAGGAACTGGGGCTGGTGGGGGTGGAGCTGAGCCTCGTGCGTGCCGGCGCCATCGATACGGCGCTGATGCGGGAGATGAAACAGCTGCCGGTGCCGGCGGAGGAGAGCCGTTACGCCGTCTATTATAAAAAGTTCCTCGACCGTGTGGAAAAAGATGTGGGGCGCATCATTGCACCGGAGAAGATGGCTGCCGTGGTGCGGCGTGCCCTCACCGACAGGAAGCCGCGCCGTCTCTATGTCGTCAACCGCAACAGGACCATCCGCCTCTTCTCGCGCCTGCCGCAGGATCTGCTCGATAAAATGGTACGGAAAATGGTGAAGTGAAGCCTCCTATCTCCTTTCTTCTTCAATCATCTCGCGGAACTCACGAATCATCTCTGCCGTCTTGCGTTTGCCGGCAGCAATGCGGGCTATGACCATCCACAGCACAATGACAATCCCTTGAAAAGCCAAAGAGGAGAGAACGGATAGAAAAAAAGAATATCCTTTTTCATAATAAAAATACACCCCCACGGCCAGTGCCACTGTCATCCAAAGG
>CAZYQV010000181.1:0-7230 GCA_964649775.1 uncultured Rikenellaceae bacterium | reverse complement strand
CCGGATATGATCTGCCGTGGCTTATCTCATTTTCAGCGTCTCGATGGCACGGGGACCCAGTTCGACCGTCACTTCTTTCCCGGTTACCGGAAGGGGTTGGAGGTCTTCTTCGATCAGGGTGGTCAGCCGTGCGTCCTGCGGCGTCCGGAAGCAATTCAGCGTCACCGTTTTACCGGTTGCACTCATATTTACCAGCCGGATCACGACCTCGTCACTGTCTTCGGCCTTTTTGACCGTTGAGATGAAGATGTCCGGGTCGCCGGTGCTGAAGAAGCTCATGGACTCCGGCAGTGGTGTTTCCTTATAGCTGTTATCCGCCCATACGGCGCGGAGCACCTCGTTGGCGCCGCGGCCCTGCAGCATACCGTGCTGCCGGCCGGGAGCATGGGAGGTGAGGGAGAAGAGGAAATGATGATCTCCTGTCTGCAGGTATTCGTTGCCCTCCCAGTGGCAGCTGCGCCGCGAGGCCAGCAGGACGGGTTGCAGGACGGGATAGCTCACGGGGTCGGCGGTGGGATCGACCCAGTCGGCCACGGCCACGCCCGAGCTCAGCGTGACGCCGAAGGCGTCGTCCCCGGCAGCGATCCAGTTGCCGATGCCGCGGGGGTGCATCTCGCGGCAGGGTGTCGTATAACGCTCGCCCGCCGCGCCGGCCAGCTCATCCTTACCGACCTCCACCACGCCGAAGGGCACTTCGTAGGCCACCTTCCCCCCGCTCATCTTCAGCGGCAGGGCCATCCTGTATTCGCGGTACAATACCCCTTCCCAGTTCAGGAGAGAGGTCTCGAAATCGATCCGCTTCAGCCGGTGGTAGATCTTTATCTTCTGTTCCACCACAGCATTCCTGATCTGCTGACGGTAGGAGAAGGTGGTGAAAACGTCTCCGCTCTCCTCCGTAACCCAACGGGTCCGGTAGTTACCCGTCCTGTCGAAGCCCTCCATGTCGGGCTTCTGGATGTCGGCGAACTCGCCGGCGCCGAAGCCTTCGGAATGCATCGTGAACACCTCGCCCGCCTTGAACTTACCGCTATCTATCAGCTCTTTGTCCAGCTCCTTGTCATAGACGGAGGAGAGCCCGCCGTTGCCGAAGGTGACGGCATAATAGCCGTTCTCATAGTGCTTCCGGAAGGCAGGAGTATGGTCCTCCGGCTTTTCTGGCGAGGGGGTCATGTACCATGTCCTGTAGCCGGCCGGAGGCACCTGCCGTGCGATGAAATGGAGCGTGGCACTTTTGACGGAGCCGTCGGGGTAGCGGGTGATGCCGGTGAGCTGGACGGGGACGGTATCTCCTGTGCCGTCCGTCAGCACCACCGAGAAGGTGCCAGGCCTGTAGAAGACCACGCCGGCGGAGACGGGGTCGTCCCGCATGTTGTCCATGCTGTTGAACACTACCAGTGGCCTGCCGGCCTCTTTCTTCGTCCGTATCCTGGCTGCCAGATCGTGCAGAGTGCATTCCAGGACCGCCGCGGCCTCCTCTTTTGCAAACTCGAACTTCCGGCGGAAGAGGGCGTCCGTGATGTCGCCGTGTTTGCCTCCCCAGCCGTGGTCGGGATAGATCCTGGCCTCCCAGGCGTTATGCAGTCTCTCTGCCGGATAGTTTTTGAAGGAGCTGTCCGTCAGGGCCAGGGCCGTGGCGAATTTTTCGGCCTGGGTGAGGAGGATGCCGGCCTCGCGGCTTGCCTTCAGGGCTTTCTGGTGTGCAGGACCGTGGATGTACAGCCACACATCGGGCCGTTCCCCTCTCACCTCACGGATCAACGGCTTTTCTTTTTCCGTCATTTCGAAGAAAGCGGGGGCTGTGACCATCTGCATGTGTGGCAGGGTGACGGGATGGATCTTCCCTTCCTCATCCATCCGGCTGTCAAGGTTGTTCCAGCGGCTGACCAGCCCGCTGTGGTCGATGGCGGGACTCATGTCCCGGTCGCAGAGGAGAGGCACCACCGGCATGCCGCTGCCGGCAGGATAGTGTTTCTCCCATTCCATTGCATTTTCCGCGATGTATTGTGCTGCCGGGGTGAACGTCTTCTCCAGGCGGGCGAAGGCCGCACCGTAATGTCCGGGGGAGAAGACGGTGACATAAGAGCCGTCGGGGCTGTACCAGTGATACAGTCCTTTCTCAAAGCGGCTCAGCATGAGATACTGCACGCCTGCCTTGCGCATCAGTTGCATCATCTGCAGTGTCCTTCCCGGCACATCTTCGTTCCAGTAGACCGTCGCCCTGTATCCGAACTCGTCCTTCAGCCATTTGGCGCCGAAATAGAACTGGCGTGCCAGGGCTTCGCCCGAATACATCTCCTCATACGGCTGGGTGTATGTTGCGCCGCAGGAGAGGGTGCCGTCGCGGAGGAGATCTCCTATTAGCGTCTTTTTCTCAGGATGCCTCCCGGTATATTCTTTTATCATCAGGGCATCCTCTATATCGAAATGATAATCCTTCACCTGCCGTACCAGCTCCAGCAGGGGGGTGATGATCATGGTGTCGCGTGCCAGGATACATTTTTCGGGCGAATCCATCCAGGCAATATCCTGATGGCTGGAGTTCATCAGCAAGATCGTGCCGCGGCTCACGGGCGAGCGGGAGAGCGTGAGGATGCTTTTGGCTGCCGCGGGGGCATACGTGCGGCGGGCTGTGATCGTCAGGGTGCTGCCCTTTTTCTCCCCCTCGTTGATGAGGATCCCCTCAGGCAACAGGAAGGTGGATACTTTGGCGAACGAGGCAGGGGAGAAGAGGAAGAGTGGAGCGATCGAATCCCTTATTTCGATGCTTTTCTTTTTCGGCGGGAGGGGCAGGGCAAAAGAAGCCGCTGCGGAGGAGTCTTTTTTCTGCAGAAGGACCGAACCTTTCCTGGTGCCGGAGCGGTAGAAGAGCATCTTGTCTGCATAGCGCAGGGGGGCCTCGACGACAGCATGCGGAGAGCGTCCTTTCTCCCGGATCAACAGACCCGTCATTACATCATATTCCATGAAATGGTGCAGGTAGGAGAGGGCACCGGGCTCCTGATAGACGATGACCCAGGTATTCGAGCCGTTCGGCCTGCCGGTGATGCGGATGCGTTGTGAGGATCCTTTCTCCAGCCAGGCGGCCGGCACGGTGAGCCACATGTAGCCCAGAGCATCGCCGTTGTGGTCGGTCTCTATGGCCATGAAAGAGAGGGCGCCGCCGTCGCGACCGGTCACCTGCCAGCGTTTCTTCTGCGACGTGGGGATGGTGAACCGTTTTTTGCCGTTGAAAAAAAGATCGAAAGAGTGTTTTTCCGTGGTCAGGTCGATCGCCGCCAGCCAGAGAAAACCGGCCTCCTCTTTTTCGTAATCTGCCGGGACGACAGCCGTGGCCCACTCGATGGTGTTCTCTCCCTCCTTGCATCGTGCCAGCAGGGAGGTCGAGACATTGTAGCTGTAGATGGCGTACGAGAACTCATGATCGCCGAGGTTCTTCCGGAACCCTTCGAACCAGTCTTTTGAGACAGAGACCAGGCCGGACAGGTCGCTCACCTGTTGCGACCGGGCTTCCGGAAGGAGGGTTGTCTGCAGGAGAAATGCCAGCATGACGGAAAGGAATGTTTTCATGGGATCGGTTTTTTTCCGGTGAATGTTTTATATGCTACAGATGTATTTTCAGGAAAACTTTGCGATGGTCCTGTCGATCCTTTTTATCAGCTCCATCATCGCCCGGCCGTTGTGGTACGGCGCTTTCCAGGGATCGATCTTCCAGTCGTTGCGGTAGTACGGTGAGGGGTCGTCTTCGGGTTCCGTCAGGAAAGGTTTGCCCAGGCGGTTCAGCTTGGTGAACCACTCGCCGTTCTCGTGATCGATCAGATGACGGTCGACAAAGTCCCAGGTGAGCTTCATCTTCTCCCAGTACTTCGTGTCGCCGGTGAGCTCAAAGCCGTTCATGAAGGCGATGAGTGTCTCGGCCTGGGGCCACCAGTGCTTGTTCGTACGCAGGTGGCTGCCGTGACGCATCGACTCCAGGAAGAGCCCGCCGTCTTTGTCCACCCCCACACGGTCGACAACATCCAGCATACGGACGGATATCTTCTTCATTCTCCGGGCGATCCCGGCGTCGCCCAGGATCTCTGCAGCTTCCTGCAGGAGCCAGGAGGCCTCGATGTCATGACCGAAGGAACAGACGGCCCGGGAGGATTCCGTCTCTGTGAAGTCCCTGTCGAAGAAGATGCCCAGGTGTCCCGAAGGCCGGATGATCTTCTCCATGAAGAGCGTCAGCAGCTCCCGCAGTCTCTCCTCCGCCAGGCGGTTTTTTGTGACTTTACAGAAAGCCGCATAAGCTTCCAGGACATGCAGGTGGGTGTTCATCGAGCGCGGCTCGTTGCCGTCGGCCATCCTGTTTTCCGTCAGCGGCTCCCATTCGCGGGTGAAGGCCTCGATATATCCCGGATGATCCGGGTCTTTGGCTTTCTCCTCCAGGAAGGTGAACCAGCTTTCTGTCTCTTTCAGCAGTCTTTGTGAAGGACGCATCTCATAGTACTTGCTCAATGCGTACAGGACGAAGGCCTGGGCGTAGGTATGCTTGACGGTGTCGTGCGGCCTGTCGGCAGCGTCGAGCGCCATGAAGTAGCCGCCGTATTCCCTGTCGGCAAAGTCGCCGGTAACGACCTCATAGGCCCTGTCGGCCATGGCGGCATACTCCTCCCTGCCGGCGTGCAGGGCTGCTTCGGCAAAGGTCCAGAGGATGCGGGCATTCAATACCGAGGTCTTGATGGCCCCCGGCACCGGCCGGCCCTTCAGATCGACCGCCCCGTAGAAACCGTGACCTTCCTTTTCCGGGGCATGGGTAAGCCAGTAAGAGAGGATGTTGTCATGCAGCTCCCTGTCAAATCTCTCCCGGTAAGCAAAGAATTCCTTTTGCAGATTCCGGTAATCTTCCATGGGTGGTGTTTTGTTAACTCCGTGCAAGATAATAAGGATCTGATTACCGGCAGCAACTTTTTCCCGGCGATATCTGTTCTTTTTTGCCGGATGGATATACGGAGGAAAATATAGCGATAACTCTCACGGAGCATCGTCATTCCCGGGGGGAAGGGCTGAAAAAAACGCCGGAGGAACAGTTATTGTCCTCCGGCGCAAAAAGAATATCTTTTCTGAGAGTTTATTCTACAGGTTCAATATCGTTGAGCTGCCAGCTTTTGTCGAACCAGGGTTCCAGAGGGCCGTAGATGCGGAACAGCACGAACCAGGATTTTCCCGGCACCGTCTGTATCCAGTTGGCTTCTTTGCCTGCCGGTGCTTCGGGGCCGAAGTAGAGGTCGCACGAGCCGTCATCGTTATAGACGAGCGCGTCTTTCTGGCTGTTCTTGTTCGGGAAGGGCTGGTCGGTCTGCAGCATCGACCGTGTCTGGGGGTCGTACACGACGATCGACCAGAAATCCTTGGCCGGCACGTTGGCAGGGATGTTCAGCTTGTAGTCCTTCTCGCCATAGAAGATCTCTCCCTTGCTGTCGTGGGTGGAGAAAGCATAGTTGGAGCCCACGCCGGGGATCTCCAGGGCCATCGCCGGCGTGTTGACCGTGGCCGTATAGAAGAAGAGTGTGCGGGCATCCAGGTTGCGGCCGGCGTTGCCGTCACCGTTGAGCCAGCGGTAGTCTTTCCCTATGAAGCCGGTGTACCACTGTTTCCCTTCGTACAGGTAAGCGCTCTTGTCACGCGGCGCCAGGCCGATGGAACGGGCCGTGGCGTTGCCCACGCTGACGGCCTCCTTCAGGATCTTCTCCATGCGGGCGTCGGGAGCAAAAGGCTTGCCCTTGACGATGCCGATGGCGGCGGCCAGGCCCCGCAGCTCGGGATCGAGGAAAGAGAGAGGCTCCCGGTCGATCACCGTGGCGATCTCTTTGTAAAACTCATAGTTGTTGGCATGGATGGTGTTGAACGCCTTCCCGGAGGCGTTGATGAAAGTGTTGGGTGGGGGAGAGGATGCTTCTGACAGCGGATATACCTTCAGCCCTTCTTTCCACATCTTGGCTGCAGCGCCGGGCTTGCCGTCCACGAGGAAACCCCGCAGGATGATCCAGTTGACATACGAGCGGGACTGTGCGATCCACACGTCGTGCATGCGGCCGCCCACCCTGACGCGTACGGAGCTGTTGTCTTTGAAAGTGTTGGGGGTCGGTGTCAGCGGTCCTTCATAGTCCGGCGGCAGCACGATGTACATGCCTCCTTTTTTGCGGTCGGGGCCGGGAGCACCCATGTCCACGACAAAACGGAAGAAAGCATCGTTCACGGTGCCGGGGCCGGCGCCGGCGGGTATCTCCACCACGACGGGTCCTTCTTTCTGCAGGTCGAGGAAGATCGAGGCATACACCGTGCTGGCGTTGCCGGTGAGGAACAGCGAGCGGGCGTCCATCAGTTCGTCAAAGACGACGATCTTGTGGCAGTTGTCCGCTCCCAGGGATACCATCCCCAGACGCAGGGCCTCTATGGAGGCGGCAGGGATGAAGTTGAGGAAGACCTCCACACCCCGCAGGAAGTCGAGATGGTCATACACCTTCTCCAGCGTGGCGGCGGTGGGCATGCCGTCGTAAAAGGTCAGCTCGCCGATGCGTGTGTTCACCTTGTCTGGGGTGAGGATCTTGGTGGGGACATCCGTCTTGTATTTGGATAAGGTCTCCGTGAAATCCGTTTCTTCCGGAGCCTGGGCTCCGTGGCCGCTCCTCTCCGCATGCTGGTCGCAGGCAGTGAGGGTCAGGGCCAGTATAAGGGTTGCAAAAATGGTTGTTCTTTTCATGATGATGTTGTTTTTGTGACATAAAGATCCTTCCCCGTTTTCTGTAGCGGGATGTTCGTGAGAGTGTGACCTTTTCAGTGTATGGAAGAGGGGATCGTCTGGCGGAATCATCCCGGCGGAAGAACGGGCCGGGACCGTATTAATTTTCTGTGCTGCAAGGTAGTGAAAAAAACAGTGCGGATGACATCCGGCGGAAAAAATATAGATGCCCGGGGGGATGAGCATGTGAAAGGGAACGTGCGGACAGGGATCCTCCGGGATGATCTTTATGAGATGGTCAGTGTTCGGATTTGATTATTCTGATAAAATCCGGATTGCCTTCCTGCCAGCCCAACGGCCTTTCTATGTCGTAGTTTTTGACGGACCTGCCGGTGACGAACGGTACGGAAGGATCCGCCCGGGGGATCCGGGTGCCTCTGATCAGCAGGCCCTCCACATCTTCGGCCCGGACAGGGGGGCGGCTGTCGGGTTTTTGTGTGCCGAGTGTCAGG
>CAZYQV010000180.1:0-2737 GCA_964649775.1 uncultured Rikenellaceae bacterium | reverse complement strand
TCTCCGGCCACCACATTCCCGTGGTCATCCGTCCCGGAATGTTCATACAGCGAATTCCAGGTACCCAGATCCGACCACCCGAAATCGGCACATAGGACATATACATTCTCCGCTTTCTCCATGATGGCGTAATCGATCGAGATCTCCGTACAGTTGGCATAAGTGTCGAAGATGAACTTCTCCTCCTCAGGCGTATTGTACAACTCCCTCCCCTCGGAGAAAAGATGGTACATCTCCGGCTTGTATTTCTCAAAAGCCTTCAGGATAGCATCCACCGACCAGATGAAGATGCCGGAGTTCCAGTAAAAATCCCCGCTCTCAAGGAAAACCTCCGCCATCTTGCGGTCCGGTTTCTCAGTGAAGGTCTTTACCTTGTACAGTTTGTTCTCCGTCTTCTGCAGGGTGCCCTTTTTTATCTGGATATAACCATACCCCGTCTCGGGCCGCACCGGTTCAATGCCGAGTGTCAGCAAGGCATCGTGACCGGCGGCGAACTCCAGCCCCTCGCCGATCACATCCAGGAACTTCTCCTCGTTCTGTATGTAATGGTCCGATGGCGCCACTACGATCACCGCCTCCGGGTCGGCCTTGCGGATCTTCTCACTTGAATAGGCGATGCAGGGAGCGGTATTCTTGCGGAACGGCTCCGAGAGCACGTGCTCCTGATCAATGCCCGGCAGCTGCTCCAGCACCAGCGGCGTATACTCTTTGTTGGTGACAATGAAGATATTTTCCCGGGGACATATCCTGCTGAAACGGTCATAGGTCATCTGCAACAGCGACTTCCCCACACCCAGGATATCGAGGAACTGCTTGGGCTTGTGCATACGGCTGTATGGCCAGAAACGGCTGCCCACACCGCCGGCCATGATAACACAATAATGATGTTTGTTCATGATCTTGTTTCTTTTGCGTCAAAGATAAATAAATATCCCGGAATGATTAAAATTCGTATTTTTGCCTTATATTTCCGGGGACATGAACAACCTGCTCTATCATTTCGGTAATTATTTCATCCTTATGACCAAGGTTTTTGCAAAACCTGAGAAAAAAAGGATCTATTACCACCAGTTCTTGCAGGAACTGAACAACATCGGTGTCAGCTCCCTGGGCATCGTCCTGATCATCTCGCTTTTCATGGGCTCGGTAATTACTCTCCAGACAGCTTACAATACCGAGAGCCCTTTCCTGCCCAAATACCTGATAGGCCTGGGCTGCCGCGACTCCATGATCCTTGAGTTCTCCTCCACCATGATCGCCCTCATCATGGCCGGCAAGGTGGGCTCCAACATCGCTTCCGAACTGGGCACCATGCGCATCACCGAACAGATAGACGCACTCGAGATCATGGGCATCAACTCGGCCAGCTTCCTCATACTCCCCAAGATCATCGCATCCCTCTTTTTCTTCCCCCTGCTCACACTCATCAGCATCATCACGGGGATCTTCGGAGGATGGCTCTCCGTCGTACTTACCGGCGTCATCCCGGTGCCCGACTTCAACTACGGGCTGCAGTATGCTTTCAACCCCTTCTTTGTGACCTATACGCTCATCAAGTCCCTCTTCTTTGCTTACATCATCTCCTCCGTCTCCTCCTACTACGGTTATACCGTCGAGGGAGGTGCCCTCGAGGTGGGAAGAGCCAGCACCAAGGCCGTCGTCTACAGCAGCATCAACGTGCTCCTCTTCAACGTGATCCTCACCCAACTCCTGCTGTCATGATCAGAGTGGAACATCTCACAAAGGTCTTCGACGACAACATCGTACTCGAAGATATCTCCTGCACCTTCGAGAAGGGAAAGACCAACCTTATCATAGGCCAGAGCGGCTCGGGGAAGACGGTACTGCTCAAGTCCATCGTGGGACTGATCCAGCCCACCAAAGGAGATGTATACTTCGGAGAGGTTAACTTCACAAAACTTAACTTCATCCAGAAAAAAGACATCAGAAAAAAGATCGGAATGCTCTTCCAGGGAGCCGCCCTTTTTGACTCGGCCACCGTCGAGGAGAACGTCATGTTCCCCCTCCACATGTTCACCACCATGAGCGATGAGGAAAAGATAGAACGTACCAACTTCTGCCTCGAAAGGGTGAACGTCACCAGCGCCAATAATCTCTATCCCTCCGAGATCAGCGGAGGGATGAAAAAAAGGGTGGCGCTGGCCCGCGCCATCGTCCTCAACCCCGAATATCTTTTCTGTGACGAGCCCAACTCGGGCCTCGACCCCCAGACCTCCATACTCATCGACGAGCTGATACAGGACATCACCAAAGAGTTCAACACTACCACCATCGTTAATACCCACGACATGAACTCCGTGATGGGCATCGGCGAAAAGGTCATGTTCATACACAATGGGAGAAAAGCATGGGAGGGAGACAACAAAGACATCCTCTATTCAGACAACGAAGAACTGAACCAGTTCGTTTTTGCCAACCAGATGGCCCAGGAGCTGCGCAAAGCACGTGCCGGCAGGAACACTTAGAACCAGCTCCCCCTCACCACATCATCATTCATCCTTCCTAACACCCTCCCGAGGCTGTCACCTTCTTCTTCCTCCTGGGCACAACCACTTTCGGAACGGCTTTTTTGGGCTGCGAAACCGCCTTGTTGCCCTTGAAATAGGAAGCATAATCGTAACGGGGCTGCTCGGCGTAACACTCTCCGTCTTTCGCTTTCGGGACTTTGTTACCCGTCACATACAGATCATACCCACCGAGCATCACCTTAACGTTC
>CAZYQV010000179.1:0-3206 GCA_964649775.1 uncultured Rikenellaceae bacterium | reverse complement strand
AAATGTATACTTTTATGATTCCTTTTGTAGGTAAATCTAACGTACCGGGTGTAAATGAAGCTTTTTCTGCAGATTATCTCTTTTTTGATTCTCTTTTCCACGTTGCCTGCTTTTGGACAACAGAAGATCGAAGTGTCGGGGCGTGTGCTGGATGCGGAAACAAAAAAACCCCTTCCCGGCGTCAATATTTCTGTCAAGGGTTCCCGTACCGGCGGGGGCACTGATGTGCGGGGCTATTTTCATCTGGTCTTTACGGGTGATCTGCCATATACCCTGAGTTTCTCCATGATCGGTTATGCGACGAAAGAGTTTGAGGTGAAGGAGAACCCGCGGTCGGGTATACGCATCTATCTGGCCAGCAGGACCTATCAGACGCAGGAGGTGGTGGTCACGGCCCCCGTGGTGGAGGTGGAGCAGAAGACCATCCGCAAGGCGGTATCTATGGAGGTGGTCGATGCCCTGAGCGTCAAGGAGACCCCCTCGGCCAATTTCTACGAGTCGCTGGCCACCCTCAAAGGGGTGGATGTGGTGACCCAGAGCATGCAGTTTATGACGGTCAATGCACGCGGCTTCAACTCGACGGAGAACATGCGTTTTGTCCAGATCGTTGACGGCATGGATAACCAGGCGCCGGGGATGAACTTCGCCATCGGCAATGTGGCGGGGCTCAATGAACTTGATGTGGACGAAATGGAGTTCCTGCCGGGGCCTTCCAACACGAAATACGGAGGGAATGCCCTCAACGGTATCCTCCTGATGAAGAGCAAAGACCCTTTCCAGTATCCCGGCATCGGGTTTTATGTCAAGCCGGGTGTGGCAGATGTCAAGGCCGGCAGTGATTATCCTTTTCAGTTCTCGGCCAAGCCGCTCATCGACATGGGCTTCCGCGTGGCACATGTCTTCGGCAAACGTTTTGCGGTCAAGATGACGGGAGCTTTCATGAGAGGCAAAGACTGGTATGCCAACGACACGGCCAATATACGTCCGGGAAGTGTACACTGGGAGTATGATCCGGGGCACGATGCCCTCAACAAGTACGGTGATGAGATCATCAAGATGCTGCCGGTGGGGGAGAACGGAGAAGATATCATCGTATCACGGTCGGGCTACCGTGACCGTTATCTCATCAACAACGATGTGAAGAACATCAAGGTAGGCGGGGGGCTGTATTACAAGATCACGCCCGCGCTCACCGCCCGTGTGGTCGGCAAATATTCTCTTACTACCACCGCCTATACGGGTGACAACCGCATCTCGCTCACCGACTTCGGTATCATGCAGGGCAAGGCCGAGCTGGAGGGGAAACACCTCCTGCTGCGTGCTTACTCGGTCAGACAGCAGACGGGACAAACGTATGACGCCCGTTTTCTGGCGTACCATATCCTCCGTACCTGGGAGAGCGACGAGGCCTGGTTCCGCGACTATGAGAACGCTTACCGGGGAAGGCTGCTGCGTTTCGGTGTGCGCCCCGGCGATCATGTGATCGCCCGCGAGTTCGCCGACAGGAACATGCCCCGCCCCGGCGAGGAGCCGTTCGAGCGGATGAAAGACAGTCTGATATCTATCACGAATTTCAGGGAAGGTGCCGGCATGATCAATAATTCCGCCTTCTACCAGGGAGAGGGGAGCTATCGTCTGGGGGATCTTTTCCCCTGGGTGGACATAGAGGCCGGCGGCAACTACCGTTATTATGCTCTCGACTCCAGGGGGACGATCTTCCCCGACAGTGCCGGCAATGAGATCTCCTATTACGAGTATGGCGCTTATCTTACCGCCTCGAAGGATTTCTTCGACAAGAAGCTGAAGGTCAATGCCGCAGTGCGTTACGACCGTTCGGAGCACTTCTCCGGACATTTCTCTCCCCGTTTTTCGCTCCTGTATGCTGTGGAGAACAGGCATTTCTTCAGGGCCTCTTTTCTGCGGGGCTACCGCAACCCCGGCGCCAAGGAGCAGTATGTCAACCAGGACCTGGCCACGGCGCGTCTGATGGGAGGGCTCCGGGGGATATGGGATCCTTACCACATCGAGGGCAACAGCATCTATCTGCAGAACGTGTTGCGTTTCAACGACTCGGTGAGCTATTACCTGAAAGATGCTGACCCCCAGTACAGCCAGGAACAGGCCCGCATGAAAAACCTGCATATCCTCGACGAGGGTATTGTCACCGCTGACCAGCTGAGCGAGATACGGCCCGAGATGGTCAACACCTTCGAGGTAGGCTACAAAACCGATATCTCTCATGTTATCTTCCTGGATGCTGTCTATTATTACAGTGAGTACCGGGATTTCATAGGGCTGATCCGCATGGTGAAGCCGCGCACCTCGCCGGCGACCGATCTCTATACCGCTTCCACACAGGTCAACTCCACGGGCATGCGCGACCTCTATTATATTTATACCAACTCCGACCAGCGGGTGGCCATCCAGGGCCTCTCGCTGGGCTGGAAATGGCTCTCCCCCCTGGGGACGATCATCTCCGGCAACCTCACCTGGTCGGACCTGCGGTCGGAGGTGACCGACCCCGTCGTGCCGGGGTTCAATACCCCTCCTTTCAAGATGAACGTCTCGCTGGCCAACCGCAAGCTCGACAAAATGGAGAACAACCCCGGATTTAAGAATGTGGGGTTCAAGGTGAACTGGCGTTACCAAAGCAGATTTTACTGGCAGAGCCCCTTCGGTGACGGCTGGGTGGATCAGTACAATACCTGGGACTTCCAGGTGTCGTATCATTTCCAGAAACCCCGTTCGTGGCTCAAGGCAGGGATCAACAATTTTTTTAATATCAAATACACCAACACTTTCGGTGGAACGCAGGTGGGTGTATTCTACTATATCTCTTACCGCATTGATGATATTTTCGGAGGGATGTTCTGATGATACGGATGATGAAAAAAGAAAAAATACGCTCTGCCGGGATCGTTCATTTTGTTACCATCCGGCGGATGTTGTGTATGTTCTTCCTCTTGCAGGTTTTCCTGCCGGCATGTGAGTATGATTTTCCGTCCGGGGGGGAGCAATACGTCTCCGGCACCCTCGACCTAACCTCCTTCGTGGCGGTGGGCGACGACTATCTTGCCGGGTTCATGGACGGAGCTCTCTATACGGAGGGACAGCAGCACTCGGTGGCAGCCCTTTTTGCCGGCGTGTTGCAGGAGGCCGGCATGACGATGTTCTGTCAGGCAGACATCCTCTCGCCCCACGGGTGG
>CAZYQV010000178.1:0-4443 GCA_964649775.1 uncultured Rikenellaceae bacterium | reverse complement strand
AATTCAATGACGGGCATAGCTGAATTTTTTTATGAGTGGTTGCATCAGCAGGAAGAAGGCTGTGATCAGCAAAAGGGTGATGATCAGAACGATGAGGGTCATGGCGCTGGTGAGCGATTGCGGGGCGTTGGCCATGATGGTAAAGACCTTGATAGGCATGATCTCCGTGCCGGGAGGATAAACCATGATGGTGGTGCCCAGCTCGCCGAGGCTGAAGATGAAGCTCACCAGGAAGGCGGCAAAGAGGGTGGGGAGGATCAGCGGGAGAAAGATGCCGGTCAGCCGGCGTCCTGCCGGGATGCCTGCCAGACGGGCGGCTTCGTCGAGGGAGGAGGGTATCTGCCGCAGCGCGTTGCCCGTGAGCTTGGCGGCGATGAAAGAGAACTTGCCGGCGTAACCGATCAGGATAATGCCCATCCCCGAATAGATCATCTCGAGGGCGGGGTGGTTATAAAATTTTATCAGACTGATGCCGAAGACGGTGGAGGGGATGGCAAAGAGGAGCAGCAGCATCCAGTCGAAGATCCTGTTCGTCGTCGTGCTGCCGCTGCCGGGGCGGTGCCAGGCGGCGGCCACGCCGGTGAGCACGATCAGCAGGGCGCCGGCGAGAGCCAGCAGGAGGGAGGGGGCGAAGGTGGTCTTCAGCAGGGCGAATGCCCGGACCATCGCCTCCGTACCGTGGCGGAAGGCCTGTGCTGCCAGCACCCCTGCAGGGACCACCACCGAGAGGAGGAACCACAGGGGGATGAGAAGCATCCCGGCGCGCCGCAAAGCAGGCAGGTCGAAAAGACGGCGGGCATCCCCGCGGCTGCCTACTGCCAGGAAAGGGGCGTCGGCGAGGTACTTCCCTTCGGCCAGCAGGAGCAGCACACAGATGAGGATCAGCAGGGTGGACTGCAGGATGGCCAGGGAATGGTTGTAGAAAGCAGAGAACTGGGTGAAGATCTCGGTGGTGAAAACACGTATCCCCAGGAAAGCGGGGACGGAGAACTCGGAGATGCTGAAGATGAAGATGAGCACAAAAGCACTGAGCACGGCCGGCCGGATGAGAGGCAGTGTCACCTTCAGGACCGTGCTGCGCATGCCGGCGATCACCAGGGCGCTCTCCTCCAGACGGGCGTCGATGCCGGCCAGGGCGCTGCCGGTGACCAGCATGGCCAGCGGCGTGTAAAGGAAGGTCATCACCAGGACCACCCCGCCGGCAGAAGAGATGAAAGAGGTGGTGCCGAAAAAGAGAAAGAAAAAATCTTTCCAGGCCACGGCCAGGAGATAGGGGGAGAGGAACAGAGGGATGAGCAGGGCCACACGGAAGAAAGACCGCAGCGGCAGAGGGGTCTTGTTGAGCAGGAAGGCGGCGGCGGTGCCCAGGAGCGTGGAGAGGAAGGCTGCCGAGAAAGCCAGGGCTACGCTGCGGGCCAGCAGCAGCCACGTGTCTGGGCCGAAAGAAGCGAGCCCCTCTCTGAGCGATCCTCCCGGAGCGAAGGTCAGGATGAGGGTATAGAGAACAGGGACGACCGCCAGCATGAAGAAGAGGAGAAGCGCGATCGTTTGCAAAGGATATGTTACGGTTCTCTTGCCCATTCTTTCAGGTAGTTTTGTATCTCTTCCAGCTTTTTTGCGGTTTTGTCGTAATCGATCTTCATGGGGACGATGTTGTCGAGGGAGGGCACGTCCGGCGGCACCTCCACTCCTTTGTGCAGGGGCATCTGGGCGCAGGAGCGGGCCAGGACGGCCTCGGTACGGCGGCTCAGCAGGTAATCGATCAGCTTTTTCCCGTTGTCGGGATGGGGAGCGTCTTTGATCAGGTTGACCGTGTTGGGGATGATCAGCGTGCCGATGCCCTGCTGGTCGGGGAAGACGATGCCGACGGGAGCACCCTCCTTCATGGCCTCGAAGGCATCGTCGGTGTCGGTGACGCCGCAGGCCACCTCTCCCTGTGCCACGCGCTTACGCACATCGCCGTTGCTGGTGGCGATCACCAGACCGTTCTTCTTCAGGTCGGCGAGGAAGGCTTTGGCCTGCGCATCACCCAGCACTGAGAAAAGAGCGGCGATGTGAAAGGTGGTGGTGCCGAACAACGGGTTGGCCAGGGCCATCTGCCCGTGGCATACCTCTTTCGTCAGATCGAAGACCGACTGCGGCACCTCCTCTCCGCTGAGGAGGTTCTTGTTGTAGATCAATACCCGGGCACGTGCCGAGAAACCGGTCCAGTGGCCTTCGGGATCCTTGTAGACAGAAGCGATGTCCTCCGCCCCGGGCGAACGGTAAGGAGCCGTGATGCCCCTGCTCTTGAGCACCAGCGTCCTGACAGGATCGCCGCTCCAGAAGACGTCACACTGCGGATGGTCTTTCTCGGCGATAAGGCGGTTGAGGACACCGGTCGACTTGGTCTCCTCCGTATCAAATACGGCATTGACCTTGATGCCTGTCTCTTTCTCAAACTCTTTGAGGACAGGCTCGGAGAAGATCTGATCGACACTTGTGTAGACGACCACCTCGTCGGAGCTGTTTCTGCAGCCGGACAGCAACAGTGCCGGCACCAACAGGATGAAAAAAAAGCGATTCATAGTTTCCGGTATTTTTATGGACAGTACCTAAGTGGTTATCAAAGATATTGAATTATTGCACTTAACAGTCTTTATGAACATGAAAATTTGTTCAGAAAGCGATGACCCCTGTACCCCCCGCCAAAAATTCTTTTTGTGGTCAATATCCTGTTATTCCAGTACTTTCTTCCTGAGGCGCGTTGCCTTATTCCCGGAGAATTTCTGAATTTTTTTTAAGGTATCTCCTGCGGCGTTTCCAGGCATTTGTGAAGCGGGTATTTCTTCGTAGTTTTGGTCTGGTTCAGGTTGTTCAGGCAAAATAAAAACAAGAATGATGAGAGAAAAAAGAACCTTTGTGGCAGCAATGTTGTTGCTGATCTGGAATGTGTCTTTTCTGCAGGCACAGGAGGACGGGACGCAGGTAAATCCTGTACGGGAAAAAGCAGTGAAGGTGTTCATTGACTGTCATCGTTGTGATTTGGACTATATCCGGGAGCAGATCCCGTATGTCAATTATGTCCGTGATGTGAAGGAGGCCGAGGTGTATCTTCTGGTGACCACACAGTCGACCGGCAGTGGTGGCCGCGAGTATACGATCTTCTTTCAGGGGCTGAAGAAATATGCCGGGATGAATGATACGCTGGTCTATGTGAGCCGGCCGGACGACACGCGTGACCGGATCCGGGAAGGGCGGACGAACATGATCAAGATGGGGCTCATGCGATATGTGGCGAGGACGCCTCTCGCGGAAGAGGTGAAGATCACCCCCTCGACAGGCCTGGCAAAACAGGAGGTGAAAGACCGGTGGAATTACTGGGTCTTTGAACTGGAGACCGAGCCACAGTTCAGCACCGAACAGTCGATCAAAGAGATCTCCTGGGACAATTCCGCGTCGGCATATAAGGTGACGCCCGACTGGAAGCTGGAGTTTGATTTCGATCAAAGCTTTGAGAACAGGAAATATATCTATCAGGATACCGTGTACCTGCGGCACAGAGGGTACTGGTCGCTGGATGCGCTGATAGTGAAGAGCCTTACCGACCACTGGTCGGCCGGCGTTATTGGCAACATGAATTCTTCCAGTTACCGGAACATACAGCTGGGGATCAGCGTGGTGCCGTCGGTGGAGTACAATATCTTTCCTTATCACGAGTCTACGCAGAAACAGTTGCGTATCCTTTATGGTATCGGCTTCAACTCGTGGCAATACAGGGATACGACCATCTACAACAAGATGGAGGAGATCCTTTTTGACCAGGAGTTCAGGGTGGCCTTTCGCGTTCAGCAGAAATGGGGATATGTGAATATCTCCATGCTGGCATCAACCTATCTGAACGATTTCACCAAGAACCGTCTCTCCATGGACGGTTATATCCGTGTGCGTCTCTTCAAAGGTTTTTCTCTCCGTTTATCAGGGAGTGTGGCACGCATCCATGACCAGCTCTCGCTGGTGAAAGGAGAGATGGACGAGACGGAAGTGTTGCTGAGGATACGTGAAATGGCCACCAACTACAGGGCTTATGGGAGGGTCGGCATCGTTTATACGTTCGGCTCCATCTACAACAACATCGTCAATCCCCGGTTTGGCAGCTGAACAGGAGGAGGCAACCTGCTGCGGTCGTTTTGTTATCCTTTGGCTTTTCCCGCCACGATGATCACATACTCTCCTTTGGGTTTTCCCGGCAGGTTTTCAAAATGTTCCGCCAGTTCGCCGAGGGTGCCGCGGAAATAACTTTCATGGATCTTGGTGATCTCCTTGGCCACCACGGCCTGTCGGCCTGCTCCCAGGGTGTCTGCCAGGTCGCGCAGGGTGCGCAGCAGACGGTGGGGTGACTCATAGATCACGAGGGTATGGGGGAGGGAGGCTATCTCCGTGAGCCTTTTGTTGCGGCCTTTT
>CAZYQV010000177.1:0-4100 GCA_964649775.1 uncultured Rikenellaceae bacterium | reverse complement strand
TGCCGGCAGCTTTCATGCCCGCTTTTTCAAAGTCCTCCAGGAAAGTGTTGTTGAACTCATAGCGGTGACGGTGTCTCTCGTTGACCCTCCTGGTGCCGTAAGCTTTGTACACCTTGCTGTTGGGGTTGATCACACAGGGGTATGCTCCCAGACGCATGGTCCCTCCCTTGGCTGTCACGCCTTTCTGCTCTTCCATAAGGTCGATCACGGGATAGGGTGTCTTCCTGTTCATCTCCGTAGAGTTGGCATTCTCAAAGCCCAGCACGTTGCGGGCAAACTCGATCACCGAGCACTGCATGCCCAGACAGATGCCCAGATAAGGGATGTTATGCTCCCGTGCATACCGTGCAGCGAGGATCTTGCCTTCTATCCCGCGGCTGCCGAACCCCGGAGCCACCAGGATGCCGTCGAGATCCCCCAGCTTCTCATCCGCGTTCTCTTCGGTAAGATATTCGGAATGGATGTAGTCCAGGTCGACACGGCACTCGTTGGCGGCCCCCGCATGGGTGAAAGACTCGGAGATCGACTTGTAGGCATCATGCAGCTCGACATATTTCCCTACCAGCCCGATGCGGACGGTGTGCCTGGGAGACTTGAGCTTTTTCAGGAAATCTTTCCACGGCTTCAGCTCGGGTTTTTGTTTCAGGGGCAGCTCCAGCTTTTTCAGCACCGTCTCGTCCAGCTTCTCTCCCAGCATGAGCAGGGGCACGTCGTAGATCGTCTCGGCATCCACCGACTCGATGACGCTCGGCAGGTCCACATTGCAGAAAAGAGCGACCTTTTTCCGTATATCTTTGTTCAGCGGTTTCTGTGTACGCAGCACCAGCACGTCGGGCTGGATACCGGCCTCCTGCAACAGCTTGACAGAGTGCTGTGTGGGCTTGGTCTTCAGCTCTCCCGAGGTGGGCAGGTAAGGCACCAGGGTGAGATGGATCACCAGGCAGTTGCTCGTCCCCAGGTCCCACTTGAGCTGCCTGACCGATTCGATGTACGGCAGCGACTCAATGTCGCCGACAGTGCCTCCTATCTCCGTGATGACGATGTCGTAGTTGTATTTCTTGCCCACCAGACGGATACGGTTCTTGATCTCGTCGGTGATGTGAGGGATCACCTGCACCGTCTTGCCCAGGTAGTCGCCCCGCCTTTCTTTTTCTATCACCGACTGGTAGATACGCCCTGTGGTGACATTGTTCTCCTGCGACGTGCTGGTATTGAGAAAACGCTCATAATGCCCCAGGTCAAGGTCGGTCTCGGCCCCGTCCTCGGTCACATAACATTCCCCGTGCTCATAAGGGTTGAGCGTCCCCGGATCAACGTTGATGTAAGGGTCCAGCTTCTGAATGGTGACATGGTAGCCACGCGACTGCAGCAATTTTGCCAGGGAGGAGGAAATGATCCCCTTCCCCAGGGAAGAGGTGACCCCTCCGGTAACGAAAATGTACTTTGTTGTGCTCAAAACGTTACGGTTGATTTATTAGGTCAGTCAATATCCATATCATCGATCATTCGCAGTTTTTCTTTCAGCAGGTTGATACTGTTCTTCGCGTTCTCTATCTTCACCGACACATCTTTGATCAGCGACTCGGCATTTTTGGAGTTGGAGAAAAAGCCGATGTTGTTTTCCCAGATCGTAATATCATTTTCAAGCTGCTTGATGCGGTTGATGAACTTCTCCTGGTCTTTCCTGATCTTCACCGTCGCCTTGGGCGAGCCTGCCAGCTCTTCCAGCTTTGTCTTGTATTTGATCAGGCTGCGTGTGTGCTCGTTGATGTTCAGCTTGTTGAACAGGTCGTTCACGACCTTCTTGTAGGCATTGCTTATCTCCTCTTTCTTTTCGAAAGGCACATAGCCTATCTCTGTCCAGCGGCGCTGGAACTCCTGCAATACGGCAAAATCCTTGTCGGTATCTCCCGAGAGCTGGTATGAGGCTATTTCTTCGATGAGGGCCTCTTTCTTCTTCAGGTTCTCCTGGTAGTTCTGTTTCAGTCCCTTGAAATAGTTGGCTTTGTTCTCGAAGAACCTGTCGCAGGCAGCCCGGAACCTTTTCCATATCTGGTCGGAGTACTTTTTCGGCACAGGACCGATCTCTTTCCATTTTTTCTGCAGGTTGATCAGGTCTTCCGTGGTCTTTTTCCACTCGGTGCTGTCCTGCAATGCTTCGGCCTGGATACACAGGTCGGTTTTCATCTGCAGGTTGTTCATCTGGGCCTCCTTATTGGCGGCATAGTACTCCCTCTTCCTGTTGAAGAAGAGGTCGCAGGCTTTCCTGAAACGCTCGTAGATGGCATTGTTCTGCTTGCGCGGCGCAAAGCCGATGGTCTTCCATACCTTTTGCAGCTCCCTTATCTCCTGCGACTTCTCCTCCCACTCCCTGTGGGTATGCAGGTCGGTTGCCGCCAGCTCTTCCGCTTTCTCGGCAAGAGAGATCTTCTGCTCCAGGTTCTTCTTCTGTATCTCTTTGATCTCCTGGAAGTAGGCCTGGTATTTCTTGTTGATCTTACGTGTCCCCTCGCGAAAACGCTCCCACAGCTCATTTTTATGCTCCTTGGGCACAGGACCTATCTCACGCCACTGTTCATGATATTTCTGGAGCGTCTTGAATGCTCCCACGATATCGGGCTCGAGCATGAGCTGTTCCACCTGTTCACACAGACGTATCTTGGCTTCCATGTTCTTCCGCAGGTCCAGGTCGCGCAGCTCGCGGTTGAGCTTGATATAGTCATAGAACTTCTCCACATGATAATGATAGGTCTCCCACAGGTCGTTGACATACTGCTGGGGCACCAGACCCGTGTTGCGCCATTTCTCCTGCAGTTCCCTGAACTCCTGGAAGGTCTTGTGGATCGACTCTTTCCTGTTGACCAGCTCTTTGATCTCCTCGATGATACGGTATTTCTCCTCGAGGTTTTTCTGTTTCTGATGCTCCTGTTCTTTGTTGTAAACCGACTTTTTATGACGGTACACTTTCAGCAGCTCTTTGAAACGCTCTTCCCGCGGGTCGGGTGCCGGCTTGAACTCAAGCGGGTCGCCCCCCTCCTCCAGGAAATGTTTCTTTTTCTCTTCTATCTCCTGGTGGATCTTTTTGTAGAAGTTCACCTTGATGTGTTCCACATCCTCCCGTATCTCCTGTACGGGACGTTCGCTGAGCAGCAGGTCGAGCCGTGCCAGCAGCTTGTCGACAGAAAAAACGGAATAATCCACCTCTTCCACCGTGATCTCTGCCTTCCCTGCAGACCTCTTTTTTCCGGCTTCTTCTCCGGCCTCCGGGGTTTCCTTCCCCTCCCCTTCTGCCTCTGTCTCTGTCTCTGTCTCTGTCTCTGCTTCTGCCTCTGTGCCTGTCACCGGGGATGAGGCATCCTCCTCCCCGGATACCGATTCCTCCTCCTCTTCTGTCTCCGCATTTACCTCCTGCGGCTCTTTGTCCACGGAGTCAGCCCCGGGGGTTTCCTCTCCCTCTGCAGCAGTGTCTGCCGCCTTTTCTTCCTGCTTTACAGTTTCCTGTTCAGGCAGTTTTTCTTCTACAGGGTCCTGCTCCGCATGATCCTTGATCTCTTGATCCCTCTTTTCATCCATCGCCTCAGGTTTTAGGGTAACATTAACACACCTGTTTTTAGGTAGCGCCAAAGTTACGAAAATATATTTTTCAAAATAAATAAAGATAAGCAGATAAAACATCCGTGGATCAAACCATTGTACCTCAGCATGTTTTTATCTCCTATGGCCGGCCTGCTCTTGATACCGGCACTCTTCCCTCTCGTATTTTGTCAGAATTTTTTTTAATATCGGGTAAATTTTAAAGAAGAAATCATGAATGAATATCTTGGAGAATTTATCGGTACGATGATCCTGATGATCTTTGGCTCCGGGGTTGTTGCGGGCGTGGTGCTGAAGGGCAGCAAATCGGAGAACGCCGGGTGGTTCACCATCTGTGTGGCCTGGGGCCTGGGAGTGGCTTTTGCGGTTTTTGCGGTAGGGAGTATCAGTGGCGCGCACATCAACCCGGCCGTCACGGTGGGCCTGGCGGCCGGGGGAGCTTTTCCTTGGGCCAAGGTGCCGGGATATGTCCTGGCACAGTTCCTGGGGGCCTTCACGGGCTCCAC
>CAZYQV010000176.1:0-3976 GCA_964649775.1 uncultured Rikenellaceae bacterium | reverse complement strand
CTCAAAACTCGATATAATACGCCGGTTTGTAGCGGTATTTCATGCTGACGTTGATGAGTAGCTGTATGGAGGGGATGCCGGCCCAGTGCCAGTTGCCTTCGACATTTTCAACTCCGGTAAAATAACTGAAGTTGAGGATGTGTTTCTCGTCAAAAATGTAAGAGATGCCCGGTCCCACACGAATATACTGGAAGCCGTGCCAATTGGACCGCCAGCGGTAGATGAAGCCTGCGATGGAGGAGAGGATGACCTTATCATTCAGCTTGTAATTCAGAAAGACCACCTCGCGGAAAGCAGGGTCGGTGGCACCGTGATTGTTGATGTCGAGCTGCCATTTTACCTGGTTGATGAACTGCAGGCGGTGTTTGAGGTTTTTGTACAATAACCCGAACCCCGGCCGCCATTCCAGTTTGTCGGGCTTGATGGTGAACCGGAAATCGGGCACCACCTCCAGCCACTCGGTGGCCAGGTAGTTGCTCACCCCCTCCAGATACCAGTTGTCCAGCGTCTGCATATTATTGCGCAAACGCGTCTGCAGCTCACCGGAGAACTTCCATTTGTTCTTACCGAAAGCCACTTTGTTGCCCAGGTAGATCTGGTTGTCCCAGTTTCTGCCGCTGTCGTCCTGGGCCTGCAGGCCGGCAGTTGTCAGCAGAAGAGAAAAAAGCAGGAGATATTTCAGGATGTGTCTACCCAAAACCATCATTTTTGGCGTTGCTTGGCTTTTCAAAAATAATAAAAGTTTGTAAGCTGCGTGATGAGGCCGGAGAAAAAAGGATGGGGTGACCGCAGCAGGAAGGGGAGGAAGGTATTTTGTTTTTTTTCAATTATTTGGATTATTTTTGGTAAGATAATTTTTACGGTCTTTCAGGAAGAAGTACGGATTATGGAAAAGAGAGAAGGTTTTTTCTCCAATGTAAAAGGGGATTTTTTCGGCGGTATCACTGCCGGTGTGGTGGCTCTGCCGCTGGCGCTTGCTTTTGGTGAGCAGACCGAGCTGGGGGCGGTGGCCGGTCTGTACGGGGCCATCGCCCTGGGGGTGATCGCTGCCCTGCTGGGGGGCACGAAGACACAGATCAGCGGTCCTACGGCACCCATGACGGTAGTCTCTGCCGTGATGATCACCGAGGCCGTCGGGGCGATGGGCAGCCTGCAGGCCGCCATGCCCTTCATCGTGGCGGTGTTTGTCATGACGGGTGCGCTGCAGGTGCTGTTGGGTGTGCTCAAACTCGGGAAATACATCAAGTATATTCCCTATCCTGTTGTATCCGGTTTTATGAGCGGTATCGGTGTGATCATTGTCGTCACGCAGATCTTTCCCTTTGTGGGGGCTGTGAGCCCTGAAGGAGGTGCTTTCGGCACCCTGACGAAGATACACACCATCCCTGAGGTGGCTAATACGTGGTCGGTGACGCTGGCGCTGGTGACGGTGGCACTCATCTACCTCATGCCGCGGCTGACGAAGAAATTTCCTGCCACGCTGGCGGCCCTGCTCATCGTCTCTGTGGCGGCCTATTTTCTGGTCCCGGAAGGAGCGATGATGCGTATCAATTCGGGCGGTCCTGTGCCCACCGGTCTGCCCCGTCTGCATCTCTCTTTCGCGGGGGTGCTGACCGATACGAAGATGCTGCTGCGGGTGATCGAGTATGCCGGCACGCTGGCGGCCCTCGGCGCCATCGACTCCCTGCTCACGTCGGTGGTGGCCGACAATATCACCCGCACCAGGCACAACAGCAACCGCGAGCTGATAGGACAGGGTGTGGGCAACATGGCTGCCGCCATCGTCGGCGGTCTCCCCGGCGCCGGCGCCACCATGCGTACCGTCATCAACATCAACTCGGGCGGCAGGACACGCCTCTCGGGCGTGGTGGCAGGCCTCCTGCTGGCGGCCATCCTCCTGGGGCTGGGCACCCTCGTGGGATATATCCCCAATGCCGTGCTGGCGGGGATACTCATCACCGTGGGCCTGGGCATCATCGACTATAAAGGGCTGCGTCACCTGCGATCTATCCCCCGCACCGATGCGGTGATCATGTTCATCGTACTGCTGCTCACCGTCTTCGTCGACCTGCTGGTGGCCGTCGGCGTGGGCACTGTCCTGGCTGCTTTTGTCTTCATGAAAGAGGCTGCCGACATGGTGGAGGGAGAGAGCTCCGTGCGGTCGCTGAAAGATTTTAAAGAGACCTCCTCCTGGAAAGATGAGAGAGACCTCTCCGGGAGACTCGGCGAACGTGTATGGGTGAAAGAGATCAACGGCCCTCTCTTCTTCGGGGTGATCGAAGGCTTTATGAAACAGGTCAAAAACATACCGCCCGAGACGGAGATCGTCGTCATACGCATGGACCGCGTGCCTTATGTTGACCAGAGCGGTCTTTATGCCATGGAAGAGGCGATCACCGAGCTTGAGAACAACAAGAACCTTACCGTCATCCTGAGCGGTGTGCGGGGACAGGTGAAAGATATGTTTGAGAAAATAGGCATTATCCCCAACCTGGTGGCTTATGACGAGTGTTTCGATGACCCTGAGGAGGTGGAAGCCTACCTTGAGAAAAAGCTAAAAACAAACAACGACCATGAATGATCTCCCTCTCACGAACAAAGAGGTGCTGACGGCCCTCACCCCGGCGGAGGTGCTGCAGATGCTCAGAAAGGGCAATGAAAGATATATGGCAGGGGAAGGGCTTTCCCGTGATCACCGGCGCAGCCGGCAGCTGACAGCCACGGGACAGTACCCTTATGCCGTCGTGCTGAGCTGTATCGACTCGCGGGTGATCCCCGAGGCGATCTTCAATGCCGGCATAGGCGAGATGTTCGTCGTACGTATCGCCGGCAATATCGTCAATCGTGATATCCTCGGCAGCATGGAGTATGCCTGTGCCGTGACCGGCTCAAAGGTGATCGTGGTGCTGGGCCATTCCAGCTGTGGCGCCGTGAAAGGAGCGGTCGACGGAGTGGTGCTGGGCAACCTTACCGGTGCCCTGCGTCCCCTGCAGCTGGCTGTCACCATGGCCGACCCGCAGAACCACATGGAGAATACCTCCTCCGACAAAGAATTCGTCGACATAGTAGCCCGGAAAAATGTAGAGATCACCATGGAGGATATCCGCGGACAGAGTGCCGTATTACGTGAAATGGAGGAGCAGGGCAGGATCCTCATCGCCGGCGCCATGTATGACCATGTCACGGGAAAGGTGGAGTGGATGGAGTGAAAAGACAATAACGCGAACTTAACCCGCAGCTCATAACTCGATACTCGCAACTCGTCAGCCCCGAACGAGCCAAAGCTTCTCCACGGTCCGTATTACTTCTTTCACGCCGTCTTCCCCTTTCATGCTTTCTGCCTGTTGCAGGGCCTTTTCTTTGAAGGTGTCCTTACGGAAAGCTTCCAGCACCTGCATCATCTTTTTTAACGTGATCTTTTTCGGTGTCACGGGGCGGGGTCCGAGGCTCAGTTGCCGTATCCGGTTGCCCCAGTGATACTGATCGACGATCTGGGGGAGGATGAACTGGGGAACTCCTGCCCGGGCAGCCGTGTGCGTGGTGCCGCTGCCGCCGTGATGGATCACCCCGGCCATGCGGGAAAAAAGTGTCCCGTGGAAGGTGTCGCCCGTGAGGAAAATGTTATCAGAGGGTTTCGTATGTTCAAGCCCTGTCCATCCTTTGGCCATGACGATGCGTGTCCCTTTCCTGCGGGCCGCTTCTGTAAGGATCGCGGTGAGTTTTCAGGATGTTTTTTTGTTCTTTTTTTCCTCGATCTTGTTCCCTCTCAGAAGGATGATGGACGGCAACAGGGTGAGGGCGCCCATGCTGGATCCCAGCATGCTGAGAGCGATGAGGATGCCGAAATAGATCATGGGCACCAGCTGTGAAAAGATCAGCACCAGGAAGCCTGCCGAGACGGAGATGAAGTTGATCATGATGGCATTGCCGCTGACCATGATCGCCTCATCGATGGCCGGAAGCACTTTCTTGTGAT
>CAZYQV010000175.1:0-7573 GCA_964649775.1 uncultured Rikenellaceae bacterium | reverse complement strand
CGACAGGAGGGGCCCGTGCAAGAGATACCATCGCCGCCGCCCCCTATGGCAGCGCACAGATACTGGTGATCTCACATGCTTACATACGCCTCATGGGCAGCGACGGACTGACACAGGCCACAAAGGTGGCGATCCTCAACGCCAACTACCTCTCGGTGGCGCTGAGAGACTACTTCAGAACCCTCTATACCGGCGAGAAAGGGTTCGTGGGGCATGAGATGATCCTCGAATGCAGACCTTTCCGGCAGGAGGCGGGCATCACCGAGACCGATATCGCCAAGCGGCTCATGGACTACGGTTTCCATGCACCTACCCTCTCCTTCCCCGTCCACGGCACGCTGATGGTGGAGCCCACCGAGAGCGAGTCGAAAGCCGAGCTCGACCGTTTCATCGAGACGATGAAACAGATCCATGCTGAGATCCTCGAAGTGAAGGAGGGGAAGACCGACGCCGAAGACAACGTGCTGAAAAATGCGCCCCACACCCAGGGGGTCGCCCTGGCCGGGGAGTGGACCCATCCTTACAGCCGTCGTAAGGCCGTCTTCCCGCTGGAATGGATCGAAGAGAACAAATTCTGGCCGGCGGTCAACCGTGTCGACGAGGCCTGGGGCGATCGCAACCTTATGTGCTCGGCCTCCGACCTGGAGAATTTCAGCGCAGAGTGAACAGCTCTTCCAGCTGGATGTTCAGCAGCTCCCTCATGCTGAGTCCTGCCACCTGCGCCTGACGGGGGATGATGCTCTCCCTGCTCAGACCGGGGATAGTGTTGATCTCCAGGAACCAGGGGGTGTGCTCCTTCAGGATGAAGTCGACACGTACCACCCCTCTGCAGCCCAGGGCAGAGTAGATGAAAGAGGCGGTCTCACGGATCTTCTCCAGCCGGTCTTCGGGCAGCCGCGCCGGAGTGATCTCCTCGGCCATGCCGTCGGTGTACTTGGCCTCGTAATCGAAAAAATCCCGCCGGGTCACGATCTCGGTGGGAGGGAAGACGATCTCATGATGTCCGTTCTTCAGCACACCGCAGGAGACCTCCGTACCTTCGATGAACTCCTCGATGATCACCTCGTCACTCTCCTCAAAAGCTTTCCGTATTGCGGCTGTGAGACCCGCAGGATCATGTACCTTAGAGACACCGAAGCTGGAGCCGCTGGTGTTGGGCTTGACAAAAAGAGGATAACGCATCCCCTCCGTGTCGGGAGCCACCCAGCCTGCGCTGTGCCGGATCAGCAGCGAAGCAGCTGTGGCGATGTGGTATTTCTCCAGAAAGACCTTGCAGGCATACTTGTTGAAGGTGAGGGCCGAGACAAAAGCATCACAACCGGCGTAAGGAATGCCCAGCAGATCAAAATAGGACTGCAGCTTGCCGTCTTCGCCGGGCGTGCCGTGGATGACGATCAGCACCCCGTCGAAAAAGATCTTCTCCCCCTCCCGCACCACGGAGAAGTCGTTGCGGTCAACAGTCACCTCCTGCCCTTCCGGCGGCCGCCAGAACCATCGCTCACGGGTGATGATGATCAGATACGGCTCGTAAAGACTCTTGTCCAGATGACGGATCACCTGCTCTGCGCTGTTGAGCGAGATACCATGCTCAGAGGAGTACCCTCCGGCCAGAACAGCGATCTTTTTCATGTCACTTCTCTTTTTCTTCTTTCCAGTCGCGGATGAGCAATCCGTTGCCGTATTTCTCTACGACCAGCTTCTGTTTGGCCCGCCAGCCAAAGGCTTCCACCTCCTCGCGCGGGAGGCTGATGCCGTAACTGCTGCCGCCACCCAGCTTCAGGAGACTGCGGATGTGCCTTTTCGAAAGTTTTCTTCTTGCCATGACGATAGGTATTGGTTGAATGAATGTTTATTTGAATCTCTTGTTTTAAAAATACCTATTTAAATAGATATTTAATAGGTAATTAAATAGGTATTTAAATACCTATATTTATACAAGCGGTAAGATAATAAATTATCGGGAAAAATGCAAAAGGGAAGCTGGCTTGTTTAGTGTCTGTTCTTTCCTCATCGCTATATCGTTTCATCGCCTTTCGTCCTTCCTTCGAGGTATTTTCTCCACTTATCGATCACCTGTTGCATATCGTCGGGGAGGGGGGATTCGAAGGAGAGGGTCTTGCCGGTGGCGGGATGTACGAATTCGAGTGAGCGGGCATGGAGGGCCTGTCGCGGGAGGATCTTAAAGCAGTTTTTCACGAACTGCTGGTATTTGGTGAAGGTAGTGCCTTTGAGGATGCGGTCGCCGCCGTATTCGGCATCGTTGAAGAGGGGGTGCCTGATATGCTGGAAGTGCACGCGTATCTGGTGGGTGCGTCCTGTTTCGAGGCGGCACTCCACCACACTCACATAGCCCAGCTCTTCGAGGACGCGGTAGTGGGTGACGGCCTCTTTGCCCTGCGAGCCGTCGGCGAAGACATACATCTTCGTGCGGTCTTTGGGGTTGCGTCCCACATGGCCTGTTATGGTGCCTTCTTTTTCCGGGGGGATGCCCCAGACGATAGCGGTATAGCGTCTTTTGATGGTATGGTAAAAGAACTGTTTTGCCAGTTTGTTCTGGGCGATCTCGTTTTTGGCCACCACGAGGATGCCTGTGGTGTTCTTGTCGATGCGGTGGACGAGGCCGGCGCGTATGTCTCCTTTGTCAAAGCCCGGCACATCTTTAAGGTGCCATGCCAGGGCATTGACGAGGGTGCCGCTGTAGTTGCCGTAGCCGGGATGCACTACCATGCCCGCGGGCTTGTTGACCACCAGCAGGTCCTCGTCCTCGTAGAGGATATCAAGCGGGATCTCTTCGGGGATGATCTCTATCTCGCGCGGCGGATGGGGCAGGACGATGGTGATCACTTCACCGGGCTTCACGCGGTAGGAGGGCTTGACACTCCTGCCGTCGACGAGGATGTTGCCGGCCGCGGCGGCATTCTGTATGCGGGTGCGACTGACGCTCTCAAGCTTGTTCATCAGGTATTTGTCGATGCGTAGCAGCTTCTGTCCCGGGTCGACAATAAAACGGTGGTGTTCGTACAGTTCCTGTTGATCGTTGATCTCTTCTTCAGCCATGGTACCGTATTTAGCGGATGACGGGGATCCTGGTGCGGAAGAGGGGCTGCCCATCCTGCCGGATGATCAGCAGGTAGATGCCGCTGTGCAGGGAAGGCAGCGACAGGTAACGGGTGAAGCCCCGGTGGTGGAGCACCACACGTCCCGACAGATCATAAAGGAGATAATCGGCGTCGGCAGGAGGTGTCTTTCCGTAATCGATCCGCAGATGATCGGAGGCCGGCAGCGGGAACACCTTCCACTCCGGCGGGGCGGCCGCCACCGGTGACGGCGACGAGGTCACCACATCATCCCCGCCCATGACGGGACGAAGCATGATCGTGCCCCTGATCGACGAGGGCCACCACTGGCCGTTGAACAGGAAACGCACCTTGTCGCTGTGGTCGAGGTTCAGATCAAAGCCGATATTCAGGAAGACCTCGGAGTTCTGCTTCCACCCGACATAGAAATCCCCTTCGGGAAGGATGATAAGCGAATCAAAACGATACTCCACAAAACGGTTCAGGCTGTCGGTGAAAACAGGCATCAGGCTGTAATGCATGGAGATCAGGTCGCCGGGATTGCCGAGGCTGTCTTTCCATACGCCCATGTTGAAAGAAGTATTGTTTCCTTGTTGAAAGGCTTCGTTGAAATAGAACCGCACGCCGCGAAGGGTGTCCTGACGGTAGGAGTGGAAACGAATGGCCACGGATGTGTTGGAGGTGCCGGTGCCGCTCAGTCCGTAACCTGCCTCGGCGCTGCCGTCGTCATAAGCAAAATAGTCCTTGAAAACCTGATCATAGCTGACCGTATCGTTGACCTTGGGGTCGAAATCGTCGGAGATGAGGTATCCCCGCACGCGGAAGACGACGGAGTCGGGCGAGGAGGAGTTGTAGGTATAGATAAGGGTGGAGTTGAAAGTGGTGGTGGTCAGCGGCGGCATGTTCGTGGCTCCGCCGGTATATTCATGGACGGTCTTTCCCGTCGAGAGGTCTTCGATAACAAAATTGCGTGTTACGTTGCGGACGATGGTGTCGTTGTTGCGGTAGGTGACGGGCAGGTAATCGCCCATTTCGGAGAGGAAGGTCTCCCGGAACTGATGCCAGGGCATGGCTTGGTAGGTGTTGAGGAGGGAGTGCAGGGGCTCGGTCATGGCCACGTCGTGCATCACCGTGTCGGCGTCGAAACGGTTCCTGTCGAGCAGCACATAGTCGATGTTCCACTGGTCGCAGTTGCCGACGGCTCCCGGGTCGCTCTGGGGCGGGGAGATGCTGGCATAGTTGCGGAAACGGAAACGGAAGCCTTTGTGCAGGAAGGCGGTGTCGGTCACCGGGAGGAGCACCGGCCGGAAAGGCTTGACCGTGTCGGGGCTGAGGGTGTCTCCGCCGGTGTTCCACACCGTGATCCACCGCTGTTGCAAAGGAGCCCACATATCGAGACAGAGAGAGTCGTCACGCTCCGGCGGGTCGGCAATACCTTTGGCCTGGTAAAAAAAACTGAGGTAAATATTGGCGGTGGGGGGATAGTTGAGGTCCACAGGCCGGGAGGTAAGATGGTCGGCCACAAAAGGAAAATGGACGGCGTCGGGATAGAGCTTTCCTTTCTTGTCGATGGCGTCGAGGGTGGCTACTCCCAGGGTGGGAGGGGCCACGCCGTAGGTGCCGTTGATATATACATTGCTGTCACTCCACAGGCGGGGGTCGGGATATACGCTGAGGGAAGAGAAATCATCCATGAACGGCAGCGAGAGGGTGTCGTCAGTGAGACGGCTCTTGGCTGTGGAGGGGTGTTGCCAGGCCTTCTTCACGGGGGCGTTCACCTGCAAAGGCACCACTTTCTCCTGGGCGAAGACCAGGGAAGGGAGCAGCAGAACGAGTATGGTCAGCAATCTATCCTTCATCCGGCATAACAGGTTCTGAGATCGTGTCGGCAGGCTCTTCCATGATCAGCGTGGTATCCACAGGCAGGAGGGCGGAGTCGAGGGTGAGCCACAGGTAAACGGGACTGCCCACAGGCACCCTTTTGTCCTCTTCGTAGACAGGGTTCTGCTTCCAGACGAAGGCCCTGGCCGTATCGTCGGCATTGTGTACGGTGGTGTCGTAGACGGTGGTGCCCATGTTGAGGGCGGTGCTGATGATCGTCTCCTCGGCTTTCTTCAGATCCATGCCGGTGAAATCGGGCACAATGGTCTTCTGGTTGCTGAGACCTTTCCCCAGCACCAGGTCGATGGCCGTACCCTTGACGAGCGAGTCGCCGTGGTGCAGCTCCACCGTGTCCACCATCTCTTTCAGCACGTTGTTGATGCCCAGGTCAGGGACATAGGTGAGCCTGCCCACACGGAAACCGTCGGCCTCCAGCAGGGCCTTGGCCTGCCGCAGGGAATAACCCACCACATAAGGCACCGGCACCACCTCCGGCTGCACGGCATTGATGATAAGGAAGATCTTACGTCCTTTCTTTACCATATATCCGGCCTTGGGGTTCTGCTCCACCACCGCGCCGGGAGGTACCTCGTGGGTGTAGACAGAGTCTTGCAACACCAGCACAAAACGGTTCTTGCGGGCCAGCTCCGTGCACTCATCAAGGGTATGACCATAGAAATCGGGGACAGGCCTTTTCTGGCCGTGACGCGTGTATATCTTCAGCCAGAGAAGGGTCAGCAGGAGCAGGAGGAGCGTGATGACGATCGCATAAAAAAGATTCTTGAAAAATGCTTTGCTCAATAAAAACCGACCTAAACTCATGCCCGGGGATCTTGATGATATTGTTTATTAAACGTCAGGGCAAAGATAAAATTATCCGGGAGAAAGAAGAAGGGGGCGAAAAGTTGAAGAGGTAAAAAGTTGAAGAGTTGAGGGGGATGAATGATTTTTCCGTTTTTTAAAAATGTTTTTATCATTCTATCATTCTATCATTTAATCATTCTATCATTATTCCAGCAAGGGGGTTGGAGAGACTGAAGAGACTGAAGAGACGGGGAGGGCCCTGAGGTTTGTTGCGGCGGGACAAAAAAAAGAGGCGGAACGCGGAAAAGATCCGGTTCCTGCCTCAGCAGATCTTTATAAGGTATAGGACAGCGGGGCTCAGACCTTGTGTCTGGGCTCGTCGGATACGCTCAGTTTTTTGCGACCCTTTTCGCGGCGGTGGGCCAGTACCTTACGTCCGTTGGCTGTCGACATCCGCTCACGGAAACCGTGTTTGTTCTTTCTCTTGCGCTTCGAAGGCTGGAACGTCCTTTTCATATCCTGTGGTCTTAGTTTTTCCGGTAATAAATGAACCCTCAGGGGGTTTCAAAACAGGATGCAAAAGTAATGTTTTTTTTTATTCCGCAAAACAAAAAATCCTGAAACTTTCAGGCCGGCAGCCACAGGATCTCCTTGGTGGCGAAGAAGGGTTCCCGGAAACGGGAGGCGAGGGCGATCCTTTCGGTGCTTTTTCCGGGGATGGTGATCTCGTCGCCGCTCTGTCCTCCGGTGAGGTAGATGATGCCGCCCTGTCCCTTGTCGGGCGGGCTCTTCAGCAGATGACGGGTGCTCTCGTAAAAACGGTTGAAGCGGGTGACCCCCCGCCCGGTGATATAGTCGAACGATCCTTTCATCTCTTCCGACCTTTTCTGTATGGCCCGGGCGTTCTCCAGGCCGGTGAGGGTGATGAGCTCGTTGACGACCCGTATCTTTTTACCGATGCTGTCGATGAGGGTGAAACGGCTCGCCGGGAAGAGGATGGCCAGGGGGAGTCCCGGCAGCCCGCCGCCGGTGCCTACATCCAGAACGGCGGTGCCGGCAGGGAAGGGGAAGAAGGAGGCGATCGTCAGGGAGTGGAGGAGATGGTGTTCCCACAGGTGGACAATGTCTTTGCGGGAGATGACGTTGATGCGTTCATTCCATGAGGTGAGGCCTCCGGCCAGTGTCTCCAGCATCTTCTCCTGGCGGGAGGTGAGGGAAGGGAAATATTTCCGGATGAGTGCGATCTCCTCCGTCATGGCTCAGGGTTTGCTCTCCCTTTTTTTCATGATGGTGTAGAGGAGCTCCTTGGCGCGGAAGAGCTGTGCTTTGACCGTTCCCAGGGGCAGGTCCAGCTCGTTGGCTATCTCCTCGTAGGAGTATTCCTTGAAATAACGCAGGACGATCAGATCTTTATAGCGGGGTTTCAGCTGGTTCACCACGTCGCGCATCAGCTTGGCTTTCTGGCTGCGGATCATCTGCTCCTCGGGGTCGGGCGACTCCTCCTGTATCGAGGGGGGCGGACTGTCTTTCTCGGAGCCGTCCTGGTCGATGGAGATCATCGAGGTCCTTTTCTTGCGGATGAAGTCGATGCAGTTGTTGGTGGCGATCTTGAAAAGCCAGGTGCTGAAGGCGAAGGTAGGTGTGTACTGGTTCAGGTTGCGGAAAGCCTTGCCGAAAGCTTCGATGGTGAGGTCTTCGGCGTCGGTGGGGTTGTTGACCATCTTCAGCAGGATGTAGTAGATGGCATCACGGTAACGGCTCATCAGTCTGGAGAATGCCTGCTGATCACCCTGCAGGGCCTTTTCGACAAG
>CAZYQV010000174.1:0-3666 GCA_964649775.1 uncultured Rikenellaceae bacterium | reverse complement strand
CAGGTCGATCTCCAGACCGTACACCTTGGCATGCGGACTGTTGCCATAAGAGGAAAGGTAAAAGTTTTTCCTTCCGGGAAAGCCCATGGCTTCGGCGATGCTGTCGCTGGCAAGGTAATAGTTCTGGACCGTGTAAAAGATGTTTTTCAGGTCCTTGTAAAATCCGCCGATGGTGAAAAGGCCGAACTTCCCGTTGTATAAAGAGAGATTAAGGTCATAGTTCCATGCTTCCATATGTTGCAGGGAAGGATTGCCGGCTTTGATCTTGTTGGTGTTGATGTCTATCAGGGCTACGGGTGAGACATAGTTGAAATTGGGCCGGGCGATCGTCTTCACGGCAGCTGCGTTGATCACCATCCACTCCAAAGGCTTGTAACGTACATGGAAATTGGGCAGCAGATCCGTGTAGGTCTGCATGCTGGTCGTGTCAACGGCTGACCCGATGTTACCCCAGGGGCCTGTCAGGGTGGAGTATTTGCCGCCGTAATGATTGTTGGATACCTCCATACGTACTCCGGCGATCACATTCACCTTATCGCCTAACTTCAGCTTGCTCATCAGATAAGCAGCCGAAATGGTCTCTTTGGCTCTGTAATCAGCTACATCTTTCCTTTGGTCGTGGATGTAATAATCTTTCTGACTGTTGTACCAGGTGCTGACAGATCCCCTGTCGAAATTCAGGTTGAAAGGGTAGTCCCCTCTGAAAACCGTTCCGTCTGCAGGCTCATAATCCCTGAAGAACGTTTTTGTGGCCAGCAGACCGTTGGTGGTATAGAAAACATCTCCGGGATAACGGGCGATGGCATCCGACAGGATATCTCCTCCCAGGTAGTAACGCGGTTCATAATTGTTGTTGTAATCCCTGTTGCGGTCCAGCGAGGTGTATTTCATCCCCCCCTTCAGGTATCCTCCGGCTTTCTCTCCCAGCGAGAAAGGAAGTTTGAAGTTGAAAAAGCCAGACCAGTAAGTCTCATGGACCGAATTGGTGGTGCCTGCCGACTGGCGGAGACGGGATTCAGCATAGTTTTTGTCGGCATCGTTTACCCACTGGTCGAAATTATTGTTGTCAATGGGGTTCTGTGCATAAGCGTTGAGGTCGCGGAAGAGCATTTCCTTATTGAGGGGGGCTTTGTTGTTGGTGACCGATGAGGAGATGCTCCAGTCGATGATCAGCTTGCCGAGCTTATGATCACCCCGCAGAGCACCGGAGAAAATGTCCAGGTCTATGTCCCCCTGACTGATAAAATATCTTACATCATTGTTGTCGCGGGGAGAGTATCTTTCCGACTGGGAGAATATTCCCCTTTTTGTCTTGCTGTAAAAAGCATAGGCCGAGATATTTCCACTGCCCACGTTGTAGTCCAGGTTGAAACTTCCACCATATCTTTTGCGTGTTTCTTCAATGTCGGATAGTCTGAAATTGGTGAAATAAAGTTCATTGTCCTGGGTGGTGAAACTGGTGCCGAGCAGATAATTGCTTCTGTCGACCTGTTCGTAGCTGCCCTGCAGGATCATGCCCATACGCTTGTCTTTCAGAAAGCGGTTGCTGAAGCTGCCGGCAAACTTGTAATTGCCGAGGCTTTTTTTCAGCGAGTTGTATCCGCCGTCGGCCCGCAGATAGGCGGATCTTTTTTGCGGTGCTTTTTTGATGATCAGGTTGACCGTGCCACCGACGGCTTCCCCGTCCATATCGGATGTGGGGGATTTATACACTTCGATGCCTGCCAGCAGGTCGGGAGAGATCATGCTCAGGTCGACCGATTTGTCGGTGGAGGAGTTGGAGGGGATGCGGGATCCGTTAAGAGTGATGGCCGTATATTTGGGGCCCAGACCCCGCAGCATGACTTTCTGTCCTTCGCCGGCATTCCTCTGGACGGCTACCCCCGGGATACGACCGATGGCCTCGGCAGCATTGATGTCGGGCAACTCCCGGATACGGCTTTCGGAGACCACGTTCACCAGGGCATCCGAGTTGACCTGCTCATTGATGGCTTTGGCCTGGCCCAGCAACTGGCTCGTGACCACAACCTCTTTCAGCCCTATGGAGATGGGAGCCAGGGTGACATTGATCTCTTTTTTTTCGCCGGGAGTGATCTCCACCGTGATGTCTTGTGCGTTATACCCTACATAGGAGATTACCAGCGTGACTTCGCCGCCGGGAATACCCGTAAGGATATATTTTCCGTATGCATCGGTAATGGTGCCCAGACTGGTGCCTTTGACCATAACGGTCGCTCCGGGAAGGGTCGAGCCGGTGCTTTTTTCCCGGATGACCCCGTATACACTCCCTTTGCCTGCTTCCTGTGCCTCTGCTATTGTAACAGACCATGAAAATACGGTAAGAAAAATGATCAGAAAATGCTTCATACAGCAGAACTGAATATTATTAACTTAAAAGAAAGTAAAGCAACGCCAGTGCCATGATAAAAAGGTATATCTCCAGGACGGTCAGAACCGTTTTATTTGTGATCTTTGGTTTCAAAGGCTAACATGGTTACCCGCATGATTTCATGATCAAAGTTATTCCGGAAGGAAGCAGACGGGTTTAAATATCGTTCCAAAAAATATAACTTTCGTCCCTTATGTTTGGAAAATGTAGCAAAAAATTTAAGAATTGTTGCAGAGGGAGGGTATGGCCGGAATGGTCAGCGACGTTCTTTTAAGACCCGGGCAGGCGTCTTGCCATATTGTTTTCTGAAAGAGGTGATGAAATAACTGGTACTGGAAAATCCGGACATGTCCGCTACTTCGTTCACATTGTATCCTCCCTGCAGGAGGAGGTGCCGGGCATATTTCAGCCTTTCTGTTCTTATCAGCTCGTTGGGAGAACGGTCGAAAAGGATGCCGAACTTTCTGAACAGCTGGCTCCTGCTCATGCCCAGGTCGTTTGCCAGTTTTTCTACCGACAAGTCCGGTTCGGAGATGTTTTTCTCAATGACCGAGCGAACTTTCCCGATGAATTTTTCATCGTGGACGGTCAGGGCAGCTTCCCGGAGGTCTGTTTCGGGGGGGGCGCCCGAATATTTCTTCCGCAGTTTTTCCCGTTGCATGATGAGGTTCTTCACGACGGCGGCAAGATAGTCGGTCCGGAAAGGCTTTTCAATGTACACGTCGGCGCCGGTTTCCACTCCTTTGATCTTGTGCTCTATGTCTGCTTTGGCTGTCAGCAGGATGACCGGGATATGGGAGGTGGCAGGGTGTTCTTTGATACGGGCACACATCTCAAGGCCATCCATTTCCGGCATCATGATATCCGAGATGATCAGTTCCGGCAGTTCGTTCTTTGCTTTCTCCACACCTTCTTTCCCGTCGGCAGCGGTGAGGACATCGTAATCGCTGAAAGTGTTCCGGAGGTAGTTCCTCAGCTCCTCATTGTCTTCCACGATGAGTATTTTTCTGCCGTTCCTGCCTTTGGCAGGAAGCCCCTGGTCTGTGACAGGCTCCAGCTTGATCTTCTCCTCCACCTGCCGGTGCTCTGTCTGTGCTGTTTCCTCTTCCGTATAGAACTTTTTCTCTACAGGGAAGCGTATGGTGAAGAT
Organism: uncultured Rikenellaceae bacterium; assembly: GCA_964649775.1. GTDB lineage: Bacteria > Bacteroidota > Bacteroidia > Bacteroidales > VadinHA17 > DRPN01. The sequence continues at coordinate 127 of CAZYQV010000174.1, read as the reverse complement.
GGTCCACTCTCCGGGGTCGCTTTTCACGGCGATGGTGCCTTTGTGTTTTTCCATCAGTCGCCGGGCGAAGGTGAGCCCTATTCCCGTGCCTGTCGTGCCGGCCGCAGCCTCGCCGGGCACCCTGTAA
>CAZYQV010000173.1:0-3441 GCA_964649775.1 uncultured Rikenellaceae bacterium | reverse complement strand
ATGAAAAACCAGCGTCTTTTTAAGGTCGTACAGTTCATTGCCCGTAACTATACCGAGAAGATCACACTCGATGAGGTCGCTGTCAAGTTCGGTTTTAATTCTTCGTATCTGAGTCGTTATTTGAAGAAAAACCTTGGTAAGTCATTTGTGTCTCTGATCAATGAACTGAGAATCCATTATGCCTGCCGGTTGCTGATCGATGGGGATCTCTCCGTGACCCAGGTATGTTATGAGTGTGGTTTTAATAATCTTTCACATTTTTACCGGACGTTTAAAAGTCAGGTTAAAATGATGCCCAAAGAATACCAGAAACAATATTTTGAAGGATCCAAAGAGCTGGTGAAGAACTGGTGTTTCTGAAGGATATGACCTGTTGGTTTCCGCTGGCAGGAATAAAAAAAGTCCCCCGGGTGGGGGACTTTTCTTATTCATTGACAGGGATCAGTCCTGAGGTACCACCTCTCCTTCTCCTGGTCCGTCAACCCATTTCCAGGGTGTGACATTGTTTTCTGCTCCCGGATAGCCTTCATTTTGGTTGATGACCCCTTCCAGGTTTCCGTTGATTGCGGGTGCGGGTACCGGCCACAATACGATCCAGGGAGCAGCCCTGTATGTGTAATGGGGTGCTACGATGTTCTCGCGATAGAAATTGTTTTTTTCGATCACCCTGTCGTACCAGAAGTTATCAGACGAGAAGTTCTGCATGCTGTAGCTCTTCCCGTTGTAGCAGGTTTTGCCTGTTTCCGCCAGGATGAAAGCAACACGTGTGAGCTCGGTTTTTCTGGGTTCTTCGTAGTAGAGTTCACGAGCTCTTTCATCGAGGATTGTACCGATGTTGATGTCGGCTGCCGTATAGGGAGCGCATCCTGCGCGGGTACGTACGGCATTGATATCAGCGGCGGCATTATTGAGATCTCCTTTCCAGAAATAGGCTTCGGCGCGTAGCAGATAGGTCTCCGCCAGACGGTATACATACCAGTCGCCGCGGCCTCCGTCAGGGGTAGCATCAGTTGGGTCGGCCACATACAGTTTGTAATAGGGCCAGTTGTACCACGAACGGATCGTGTCTGTGCAGAGGATGCCTCCTGCCGAATCATACAGTTGCAGGTGTTTTCCGTAATACGGGTCGCCTTTGGTAATCAGATCCGGGTCATTGTATACCAGATCTTCCATCCTCATCCAGTTGCCCGGCGCATGCCGCAGATCATTGGGATCGGTCCAGATGGTGAACTGACCGTAAGCACTCAGCCGGCAACGGCCGATACCCCGGCCGTATTTGGTCACCAGGTCGATCTTTACCCCATGCGAATTCAATGGCAGGTCCCTCATGCCTCTGTTCCCGTAAGGGGTCTTGATCTTGTTGGAACCATAGAAGGGAACACATTGCCGCATGATCGATGTGCGTTCACTGGCGCCGCCTTCGGTAAATTCTTCCCGTGAGATCAGGACGTAGATCTTCTCCGTGTTCTCAGGGAGTGATTTGTTAGGGGCCTGATGCAGGTCCCAGATCACATTGTGGGAGGTGTCGTCTTTGTCAATGCCGAACCTCTCCGTCATGAGCTTATGATAACCATCGTTGATCACGGCTGTTGCCGAAGCGATCGCCCCGTCAAAATCCAGGAGGGCCAGGTTGACCTTGGTGAGCAAATGGTTTACCGCCGCGTTATTGATGTCGCCGACAGGTACTCCGTCACTTTCCCGGTAAACCCATTGTGCGGCAAAGGTGAGGTCTTTCTTGCATTTCTCGAGAATGCTCCTGCGTGTACAGGAATAAAAGTCGAGTCTAGGTTCCGTGATCTCGTTCAGGATCAAAGGTACGTCGCCAAACTGGTTGACGAGGCGGTAATAAGCCCTGGCCCTGTGGAAATAGGCCTTGCCCAGGATGTTATTCCGCTCTTCCTCACTGCTCCATTCGGCATTGTCGATACGAGAGATGACGGTATTGGCATATTTGATGCGGTAGTATTGTTCACGCCAGTACCAGCCGATGCGGTTACAGTTTGCGCTGTACAGACAAGCATCCGGAAGTATCTGTGCCGGGAGGTCCATGGCCGGACCCGTTTTATCTGTGGTACCTTCAACGGCCACGTCTGAGAAGATGTTCTCTGTGATCTCAGGTGCGCCGTCACCGTAAAATTCATGACGGCTGTTACGTAAACAGGCAATAAGTGCCCCGTTGAGACCCTCTGCATTGATAAAGGTGTTTTCAGGTGTGTACAGAGACAGTGGCTTAGGCTTGAGCCAGTTGTCCGTACATGAAAACATGAAAAATATCCCTGTCAACGCAATGAATGGAATGATTCTGTATTTTTTCATGATTACAATGTTTTACAGGGTTAAATTTAATTTGAAAGAGAAGTAGGAAGGTGTATATCCATGGTGCTCAGGATCCATCCATGTCCAGGAAGGACTCCATACCAGAGGATTTTGTGCTACCACAGATACCATAGCCCTCTGAATCTTAACACGTGTGAGTACGTCGGAAGGGATATTGTATGATATAACGAAATTATCGACTCTCAGGAAAGAATTGTTTTCCCACACATTGAAACCGGTCTCATAGCTTTCGATCCTTGCCCATTTGTTGCTCGGATGTGCCGGTGTCCAGTAAGGAACGTTGTAGGATGTTCCCCTGTCGTAGAAAACATCGTTGTTTTTCCTGTGGTTATTGGCTGAAAAATATCCTAAATAGGAATATAGTTTCAGCGAGATGGTCCAGTTCCCCATATCAAACTCGTTGCGCAAAGATATCCGGTGTTGTGGTTTCCGGTTTCCCAGAAACTGTTTGTCAGCATTGGTATAATAACCGTCGTTGTCCACGTCCTCCAGTTTGAAGTCGCCGGGAGAACGGCTGTAGGAGGCAGCCACGTCTTTCTCATCTTCCTGCCATATCCCCAGGATATTATAATCCCAAATCTCATCAATGGCATGACCGATAAACCATTCGTTGGTGATGTCGTCGGCTTCTTTCAGGTTGCCGTTGGCATCGGTAACCATATTCCCGTATAGATGGACGATCTTATTTCTGTTGTGGGAGTATGTGAATTCCGTCTTCCACATAAATTTCTGATTCCTGATGTTCATGGAACTCAGTTGCATCTCGAACCCGCTGTTGTTCACCTGTCCCAGGTTGGAAAGGACATTGCTGTAACCGGTTATATCTGGCAAAGCCCGGGAGATCAGCAGGTCTTCGGTCTTCATCTTATATCCTTCGATGGTCCCGCGCAGGCGGCTGTCGAACAGGGAGAAATCCAGACCTAGGTTGAAAGCGCCTGTTCGTTCCCATCGCAGGTCGGCATTGGCCATTCTGGTAGCATACAGTTGGGATACATATTGCGGCATGCCGTTGATGACCAGAAGATATTTTCCGGAAGCCAGGTTGGACAAGGCATCATATGTGCCTACCCCGCGGTTTCCGTTCACACCGTAAGAGAGTCGCAG
>CAZYQV010000172.1:0-6565 GCA_964649775.1 uncultured Rikenellaceae bacterium | reverse complement strand
CAGTAGCAACAACGGCGCACCCACAGCCACCGTATCACCCTCTTTATGAAAAAACCGGATGACCCTGCCTTCCGACGGGCTGACCACCTCCGAATCCACTTTGTCGGTGGCCACCTCCACCAACGGCTGGTCCTCGACGACCCTCTCCCCCTCCTCAACCAGCCACCTGGTGATCACCGCTTCTATTACCCCTTCTCCCATGCCGGGCAAAGGGATCTCTCTTTTGGCCATTGCTCTCTATTTTTATTTAGTCTTATTAATTTGCAAAATTAACCCAAATACCCGAATAAACAATTATATTCCGATATCCCCTGCAGATCAGGGTATTGAAATGATCCGAAATCCGCATAAAAAACATAGATGATCTTCCGGGCGGGAGGAAAGGGTCAGGAATCCCCCAGTTTTTTCAGACTTCTGAAAAGGATCCTCACGTCCAGGGAGAGATGGTAGTTCCGTGCGTAGGTATGGTTCATATTCCGGCACACCTCTTCTTCCGGAGCGGGAGAAGAAAGCAGGCTGGCGGGGCAGAGCACGCCGGGAGGAAGATGTGGGAGCTCTTTTTCCGTCTCTCCGGCCACGGGACAATACCCGATCCACGTTTTTTCTCCTTTCAGCACCAGGAAAATATTTTTCAGGAAGCTTTTTCTTTTTCTGACGATAACCAGCATCACCGGCAGAAGTATCAGAAAAACGAGTGAGAAAAAGATGTCGAAGGCCCTTTTTCTTCTTTTGTTATTGCTCTGGGAAAGAGCACTCAGTTCGACAAAATATAGTTCTCCCGGTCTTTCCACCGAGTTACTCCCTACGATGGGGCTTCCTTCGGGCAGAGCCACCTTGAACTCCACCGGCACACCGGCCAGCCGGTTCATGGTCCGAATGATCTGGGCAGAACGGTTATCTACGGCCGAGAAGATGATCTCCCGCACATCATGTACTTTCACGATCTCGGGCAGCTGCGCCGGGTCCCCCAGCGCATCAGCCGTTTTTTCCTCTCCCGGCGGGGTGACATATCCTGCAATGTCCACATTCACATCCACCTGTTTCAGGAACCCTGCGATCCTATCAAACTCTTTCGGGCCCGATACGACCAGGATCTTCTTCTTGCGTCTTCCTGCCAGTTCAAAGACATCTCCCGGCAGAAAACCCAGCAGCCATCTGATCCCGGCCGTGGAGAGGATCCCCCAGATCATGCCGGCAATAATGAGTACCCGGGAAAAGCGGAGATCCATCGGCAGCAGGGCATAAACCACCAGAATGACGACCGTCCCCAGCACCAGCCCTCGGATCACCCGGCCGGGACGGACAGGACGGCGGTATCCTCCCGACAGCCACACTGAAATGATCCATACCAGCACGTAAGCAGGGATCACATACCGCATGAACAACGGAGGGTAGTAGTACTCCGAATGAAAACGGATCTTCTCCCACGCAGGAACCAGGAAAAAATATCCGCCATAGAGCAACAGAGCATCCGTCACCGGATAGAAAAACTGCAGCATCACCCTTTTCAGGGCAGAGAGAGCTGCCCGCAGATAGATGGCAGGACGTATGAGCATGCCGATGACTCCCGCCTGACGGGGAGAAAAATGTTTCCCCGCAAAGATCAGCATCGCCTTATAGAAAAGCAGCACATAATTGAGCGAGCCTTTTTTGGTACTTTCCCCTTTATAGTGGATGATGGTCGTCTCGGGGAAATAATAGTTTTTATAACCCTCCTTAAGGATACGGTAAGACAGATCGATGTCTTCACCATACATGAAATACTCTTCGTCCAGACCTCCTATCTTACGCAACAGATCGGTCCGGATCAGCATGAAAGCACCGGTGAGCACCTCCACGGGATGGGTCTCATCCTCGCCGATATGCCCCATGTAGTAACGGTTAAACTTCTTCGACCGCGGAAAGAGGGCTGCCAGTCCGAATATTTTGTAGAAAGCCACCATCGGTGTGGGAAGGGCTCTTTTCGACTCGGGCAGGAAATTCCCTTTCCCGTCGATCATTTTCACACCCAGAGAGCCTGCCTCCGGATGATCATCCATGAAACGCACAGCCTTCGAAAGGGTATGTTCTTCGATGAGCGTGTCGGGATTCAGCAACAACACATACCGCCCTCCGGCGACCGCGATGCCCTGATTGCATGCCTTTGCAAAACCTTTGTTGTCGTCATTGCGGATCAACCGCACCGCAGGAAATTTCTCTTCCAGCATGCGTACCGTCCCGTCTACCGAGTTGTTGTCCACCACGATCACCTCCCCCCCTGCTGTCTCCTTCAGCGACTCGAACACGGAATAGAGGCAGGACTCCAGAAAGTACCTGACATTAAAACTGACAATTATGACGGAAACATCCACAGGATCCTATTTAGGGAACAAACCTATAAATTTTTCCCCGAAAAATACTAACGGATCCTGTTTTCCATCTCCTCGCGGATCACCCCGGCAAGTCTTTCCACACCGGTGCGGTTCTCCTCTTTGGAGGCATAAGAGAAATTAATACGTATGGTGTTCCTGCCGCCGTTGTCCGGGAAAAAGACATTTCCCGCCACAAAAGCCACCTTGTGGATGATCGCCTTCTTCAGCAATCTCTCAGCGTCCATGTAAGGAGGCAGTGTCATGAACAGAAAAAGTCCTCCCTCCGGCTCGGTCCAGGTAACCCCCTCGGGCATATATTTCCTGAACCCTGCGATCATCAGGTCCCTTTTCTCCCTGTACTGATCGACCGTCTTTTTCAGGTTCTGCTCAAAATAGCCCGACTCCAGGTAGGCCGCCGCCACCTTTTGCAGGAATACCGGAGCACACAGGTCGGCATTCTGCTTGGCCATAACGAACTTTTCGATGATGTCACGATGGGCAACCACCCATCCCAGACGGAACCCCGGCACAAAGATCTTGGAGAAAGTGCCCAGGGTGATCACCCTGCCGCCAGTGTCGAGGGCTTTCATCATAGGCTCCGGCGTCCCTTCAAAGCGTATCTCCCGGTACGGGCTGTCTTCCAGGACAAGGGTGTCATACTCCTCAGCCAGTTCGAGGATCCTCCTGCGGCGGCTCTCCGGCAGCGTGATGCCTGCAGGATTCTGAAAGTCGGGGATCAGGTAGATGAATTTCACCCTCCTGCCGGCATCCCTGAGCTCTCTGAGCATCGAGGCGAGCTCATCCATACGCATGCCCTCCCCGTCAAAAGGGATCCCTTTCAGGTGCGCCCCGTAAGCACTGAAGGCGCTCAACCCGCCCAGGTAGCTGGGCGAACCGCAGAGGACCACATCGCCCGGATCCAGAAATATCTTTCCGATGAGGTCCAGCCCCTGTTGTGAGGCTGTGGAGATGACCAGGTTCTCCGGACCCGCCTCCACCCCTTCCCGGCGCACACGCTCCAGCAACAGCTCCCGCAGACGAGTGTCCCCTTCCGTGGTGCCGTATTGCAGTGCTTCGGCACCATGCTCCTCCAGCACCTGCACCATGATCTCCTTCAGGTGTTCCACAGGAAAAGATTCGGGCGAAGGAAGCCCCCCGGCAAAAGATATGATATCCGGCTGCTGCGTCAACTTCAGCAGCTCACGGATCGCCGACCGCCTGATGTTTCCCGCGATCCGCGAAAAACGCTTGTTCACTGATAACTCCATCTCTCTCCTTTTTCCTTTAAATTTCGGCATTACACCGCACAAAAGCAAGCAGGATCAGATGTTATACATCATACGGATAAACATACATGACGCAATGAAAGTTGCGGGTTGCAGGTTTTATGAAGCAGCCCAAAGAGGCAGATGACGCCGTGGCGACGTCAGCTATAATTTAAATGCTTCTTCGAAGGGGGTACGGTTGGCGATGGAACGGCCCAGGGTGATCTCGTCGGCATACTCCAGCTCCCCGCCGATGGAGACGCCTCTGGCCAGGGTGGTGATCTTCACCGGGAACTCTTTGAACTTGCGGAACAGATAGAAGTTGGTGGTGTCCCCCTCCATGGTGGTGTTAAGGGCCAGGATAAGCTCTTTCACCTCTCCTTTCCGCACCTTTTCTTCCAGCGGGGCGGTCACCAGATCATCCGGACCGATGCCGTCGACCGGCGAGATCAGCCCTCCCAGGACATGATAGATGCCGTGGTACTGACCGGTGTTCTCTATGGCCATCACATCCTGGGGGTTCTCCACCACACATACGACCGAATGGTCCCGGTGCGTGTTGGCACAAATATCGCACATCTCCTTGTCAGAGATATTGTTACAGCTGATGCAGTAACGTATCTCATCCTTCAGGCGCAGGATGGTCTCCCCAAAACGTCCGATCACCTCTTTGTCCTGTCTCAACAGGAACAACACCAGCCGCAGGGCCGTTTTACGGCCGATCCCCGGCAGTCCGGCAAAGACCTCCACAGCCTCCTCCAACAGCTTTGACGGATAACGCGATATCTCCATTTTCCGGTCTCCTTTTTTCTCCTGTGCAACGGGAGAATTTTCCGTCCAAATTTACTGCGGGAAAACGGAAATAACAATTTCAAGCGAATTTTCATATATTTCGCCCTACAAAAAGCGAGCGCATGAAACCTTTCTTTCTGGCCCTGATCATCATCTCCTATTTTTTGTTATTGCTGATCATCTCCCTTGTCACGGGACGCAACGCAGGCAACAAAGGTTTTTTCCTGGGCAACCGTAAATCGCCCTGGTACATCGTCGCTTTCGGCATGATCGGCGCCTCCCTCTCGGGCGTCACATTCATCAGCGTGCCGGGGTGGGTAGGCGAGAGCCGGTTTGCCTACATGCAGATGGTGCTGGGATACCTGCTGGGGTATCTCTTCATCGCCCATGTGCTGATGCCGCTCTACTACCGCCTGAACCTCACCTCCATCTACACTTACCTGGAAACGCGTTTCGGACACCGTTCCTACAAGACCGGCGCCTCATTTTTTCTGCTCTCCCGCATCATCGGCGCCTCTTTCCGGCTGTTCCTGATGGCCACCGTACTGCAGATCACCATCTTCCAGAGCTGGCACATCCCTTTCTGGGTCACCGTGATCATCACCATCCTGCTCATCTGGCTCTACACTTTCCGCGGGGGGATCAAAACGATCATCTGGACCGACACCCTGCAGACTACCTTCATGCTCCTCTCGGTCATCCTCACCGTCATTTTCGTCTCCAAACAGATGGGGCTTAACTTCGGCGGGATGGTGAGAGAGATCAAAGAGAGCCCTTTCTCGCAGATCTTTTTCTTCGACGACTGGCACGACAAGCGTTTTTTTCTCAAACAGTTCCTCAGCGGGGCTTTCATCACCATCGTCATGACGGGCCTTGACCAGGACATGATGCAGAAGAACCTGAGCTGCAAGAACATTGGCGAGGCAAAGAAGAACATGTACTGGTTCAGCATCATCCTGGTGCCGGTCAACCTGCTCTTCCTGTCGCTGGGAGCGCTCCTCTATCTTTTCGCTGCCCACAACGGCATCGCCATCCCGGAGCGTGCCGACGAGCTCTTCCCGGTGATCGCCACAGGCGGTTACCTGCCGGCCGTGGTCTCCGTCTTTTTCATGCTGGGACTGATCGCCGCAGCCTACTCCAGCGCCGACTCGGCCCTGACGGCCCTCACCACCTCCTTTACCGTGGATATCCTGGGCACAAAAGGCAAAAGCGAAGAAAAGATCCGGACCACCCGCATGCGGGTCCATATCGCCATCTCGGCCGTCATGGTCCTGCTGATCCTGCTCTTCCGGGCCATCAATGACGAAAGCGTCATCAGCTCCCTCTTCACCGCCGCAGGGTATACCTACGGTCCCCTGCTGGGGCTCTATGCCTTCGGACTCTTCACCCGCTGGAAAGTAAAAGACAAATGGGTCCCGGCAGTGGCCATCCTCTCACCCATCATCTGCTATATCCTGAACATCCATTCCGAAACATGGTTCAACGGATACCGGTTCGGCTTCGAGATGCTGATACTCAACGGACTGATCACTTTCCTCGGCCTGCTCCTGATCCGCAGGAAAAACAACCCTTCACCCCTCCCGTCCGGCAAAGAACCTTCGTTATAAAAATAGGTATTTAAATACCTATTAAAATACCTATTTAAATGCCTATTTAAATAGGTATATTTTCATTGCTGTATTCTTTGTTCAGAGTCTCTGATATTTTCCTCTTCGATCTTTTCGACAAATCCAAATATCTAAAATGTTCAAGGTTCATAGTTAACGAGTTTTGAGTATCGAGTTTCGAGTTAAATAGTTCGTAGTTCGTGGTTCGTAGTTCGTGGATAATAGTTAATGAGTTTTGAGTATCGAGTATCGAGTTAGCCGGAACATCACTAGGCCCAATGCAGTCATCTCCTAACCCAAGACAAAGCCAGACTTTGCGAGGAGGAGCTCCGCTCCGACGAAGCAATCCCATCAAAACCCCCACGCGTCTATCTCGCATCATCGCATCATCTTTTACCCGCCGTAGCCTTGTGCGAAGGCGGGGCTTCATCGCATCATCACCTCTTCGACCCCTTCAACTCATCAACTCATCAACCCTTCAACCCTTCAACCCTTCAACCCTTTCAACCCTATTTCTCATAGAAATGCATATCCCGGATATATTTCCACA
>CAZYQV010000171.1:0-3218 GCA_964649775.1 uncultured Rikenellaceae bacterium | reverse complement strand
ACGGCCGTCCTGGGGCTGGGCAACATAGGCCCGGAAGCCGGCAAGCCGGTCATGGAAGGTAAAGGACTGCTTTTCAAGATCTTCGGTGACGTGGATGTCTTTGACATCGAGATAGGCACCGAGGATGTAGACAAGTTCGTGGAGACGGTCAAGCTCATCGCCCCCACTTTCGGCGGCATCAACCTGGAGGACATCAAGGCGCCCGAATGTTTCGAGATAGAAGAGCGGGTGAAGGAGGCGCTGGATATACCGGTAATGCACGACGACCAGCACGGCACGGCTATCATCTCGGCTGCAGGGCTGATCAACGCCCTCGAGCTTAACGGCAAGAAGATCGAAGACCTGAAGATGGTGGTCAACGGCGCCGGCGCGGCAGCCATCTCCTGCACCAAGCTGTATGTGGCGATGGGCATGAAGAAGGAGAACGTCGTCATGCTCGACAGCCGCGGGGTGATCAGCAAAAAAAGAAAAGACCTGAACAAATACAAGCAGATGTTCGCCACCGACCGGAATGTGAAGACCCTGGAAGAGGCTATCAAAGGCGCCGATGTCTTTTTGGGCCTTTCTGTTGCCGGTGTGCTGACACCCAAGATGCTCAAGAGCATGGCCAAAGACCCCATCGTCTTCGCCATGGCCAACCCTACGCCGGAGATCACCTATGAGGAGGCCATCGCCGCCCGCAAGGACATCATCTTTGCCACCGGCCGCTCCGACTATCCCAACCAGATCAACAACGTGCTGGGATTCCCCTTCATCTTCCGCGGGGCCCTCGACGTACGGGCGCGGGCCATCAACGAGGAGATGAAGATCGCGGCTGCCAAGGCCCTGGCCGAGCTGGCCAAACAGCCGGTACCCGAGGTGGTCAACATTGCGTACAACACCAAGAACCTTACCTTCGGCAGGGAGTACATCATCCCCAAGCCGCTCGACCCGCGACTGATCGCCACCGTGGCGCCGGCCGTAGCCAAAGCCGCCATCGACAGCGGCGTGGCCCGCAAGAAGATCAAAGACTGGGACGCTTACCGCAATGAGCTGAACAAACGGCTGGGCAACGATAACCAGCTCATCCGTTTCATCACCAACAAGGCCAAGAAATCTCCTAAACGGGTGGTCTTCGCCGACGCCGACAATTTCAACGTACTGAAAGCCGCCGAGATCGTCTTCCTCGAAGGCATCGCCAAGCCTGTCCTCCTGGGTGACACCAAGAAGATCAAGAAGATCATCGAAGAGAACAACCTGGAGCTGGATAAAGTGAAGATCATCAACCCCCACTCATCCCTCGAGGCCCGCATACGCAAGACCTATGCCAAGGTGCTGTTCGAGAAACGCCAGCGCAAAGGCATCACCCTCGACGAGGCGGAGAGCCTGATACACAACCCTTATTATTTCGGTGTGATGATGGTAGAGCTGGGCGATGCCGACGCTTTCATCTCGGGTTATGAGAGCAAGTACGCCGACACCATCCGGCCGGCACTGCAGATCGTAGGTACCAAACCAGGCGTGCGCACCATCGCCGGGATGTACATCATGATGACTCCCAAAGGGCCTTTCTTCTTCGCCGACACCACGGTTAACGTGCTACCTACCGCCGAAGAGCTGGTGGACATCACCCTGCTGACGGCCGACCAGGTGACCAAGTTTAACATTGAGCCGCACATCGCCCTGCTCTCTTACTCCAACTTCGGATCGGCACAACGCGGCGACTCACCACGGACAATGAGCACGGCCGTGGAGATACTGCACCGCGACCATCCCGACCTGATCGTCGACGGCGAGCTGCAGGCCAACTTTGCCCTGAACGACGAGCTGCAGAAAGGTATCTTCCCCTTCTCCAAGCTGGTCGACCACAAGGTCAACACGCTAATCTTCCCCTCGCTCAATGCCGGCAATATCGCCTACAAGATGCTCCAGGAGATCGGCGGATCAGAGGCCATAGGCCCCATCCTGATGGGCATAGGCAAACCCATTCATGTACTGCAGATGGGCTGCTCCGTACAGGAGATCGTCGACGTGACGGCCATGTCTGTTGTCGACGCCCAGGAGTGGGCCAAGATATGATCAACAGAGTATTATTTAACAGAAGTTTTTTATCATAACCTTAAAAAGTAAAGTATCATGAAAGTATCAGTAATCGGAGCAGGAAATGTTGGCGCCACCGTGGCCAACGTACTTGCTGAAAAAGACATTGTCAACGAAGTCGTCCTCCTGGATGTGGTCGAGAACCAGGCCGAGGGAAAAGCCCTCGACATGTGGGAATCTTCTCCGGTGCAAATGTTCGACACCCGCATCACGGGCAGCACCAACGACTACTCCAAGACGGCCGGCTCGGAGGTGGTGGTGATCACCTCCGGCAAGCCCAGGAAGCCGGGCATGAGCCGCGACGACCTCATCGGCACCAATGCCGCCATCGTCAAGTCGGTGACGGAAAACATAGTCAAATACTCTCCCGATGCCATCATCATCGTGGTGACCAACCCGCTGGACGTAATGTCATACACGGCACACCTGGCCTCCAAAAAAGACGTTTCTAAAGTCTTCGGTATGGCCGGCGTCCTGGACACCGCCCGTTACCGTTCTTTCATCGCTCAGGAGCTGAACTGCTCACCCAAAGACATCCAGGCCCTGCTCATGGGTGGCCACGGCGACTCTATGGTGCCGCTGCCGCGCTACACCACCGTAGCTGGTATTCCCGTGACACAGCTGATGGACAAAGAAAAACTGGATGCCATCGTCGAAAGGACCAAAAAAGGCGGTGGGGAAATTGTCAAGCTGCTGGGCACCTCCGCATGGTATGCCCCCGGCGCTGCCGTGGCACAGATGGTCGAGTCGATCGTCATGGACCAGAAACGTATCTTCCCCGTTTGTGCTTATCTGAAAGGGGAATACAACCTGAACGACATCTACATCGGCGTGCCGGTGAAACTCGGCAAAGAAGGTATCGAAGAGATCATCGAGGTGGAACTGGATGACCAGGAGCGCAACCTCCTCGACACTTCGGCCAAAGCAGTCCGTGAAGTGATGGACGTCCTGGACAATATGAAACTCTTCTGAGAGAAGCTTTTCTGACAAAAAAAACGGGCCTGCAGGTCCGTTTTTTTTTGCCGCACCAGCACATTGCTCTGAAAAATTATTTACTTTGTATGAACCAACGCAGATATCAGTCATGAATGTCTTCTATTATGCTCTGCTGATCCTTGCCGCTTATCTCATCGGTTCGA
>CAZYQV010000170.1:0-2892 GCA_964649775.1 uncultured Rikenellaceae bacterium | reverse complement strand
GTCAACCAGGCGATCTCCGACAACATAGAGCGCGGGCTCCTTATCTTCAACTATGTAGGTCATGGCAATGAGAGAGGACTGGCCCATGAGAGCATCCTGGGGATCAACGACATCATCTCCTGGCACAATTTCCCGCGCTGTCCTCTTTTCATTACCGCCACCTGTGAGTTCAGCCGTTTTGATGATGTCGACATCGATGCCAATGGTCAAATCACCCCGAAAACATCGGCCGGAGAACATGTCCTGCTGGCAGAGAACGGAGGAGGTATCGCCCTGCTGACGACCACCCGCCTGGTTTATTCCAGTCCCAATTTTGTCCTGAACCGTAATTTCTACAAATATATTTTTGAGCACAACGATATCGGCAAGCCCAACACTTTCGGGGACGCCTTGCGGTACACCAAGAACATTTCAGGGAACAGCACCAACAAGCTTAACTTCACCCTCCTCGGTGATCCTGCCCTGCGCCTCGCCTATCCCCGTTACCGGGTGATCACCGACTCGCTGAACGGGAAGGCTGTCACCCTCCCCACGGATACCCTCAAAGCCCTCTCAATGATCACGGTCTCGGGACATATCGAAGACCCTGCAGGACTCCCCCTCACCGGTATGGAAGGGATGCTCTACCCTGCTGTTTTTGATAAATCCAGGGAGGTGACCACGCTGGGCAATGACGGCGGGAGCACCATGACCTTCTTCCTGCGGGACAACATCATCTTCAGAGGGAAGGCGAAGATCGAAAAAGGATCTTTTCGCTTCACCTTCCTCGTGCCGAAGGATATCTCCTACCACATCGGAAAGGGTAAGATCTTCTACTATGCGCTCCTCGACGAACAGCACGAAGGTGCAGGGAGTTTCAGTGATATCCTTGTGGGAGGTTTTTCGGATGATCCCGCCGAGGACACAGAGGGGCCCCACATCCGTCTTTATCTTAACGACACCCTCTTCCGTGAGGGTGGGCTCTCGGATGAGAACCCCGTGTTCATCGCATACATATCCGACGAGGGGGGGATCAATACCGTAGGAAACGGTATCGGACATGATATCACCGCCATCCTCGACGACGACGAAAGTCATCCCATTGTCCTGAACGATTATTTCACTTACGAAACAGACGAATACCGCAGGGGGGTGGTACGTTATCCTTTCTTCAACCTCTCTGACGGAGAACATTCGATCCGTTTTAAGGTGTGGGACAATTACAACAACTCGGGCGAAGCCGTCTTGCACTTCCATGTGAATGACGGAATGACGGAGAAGATCGAGAACCTCCGCAGCTATCCCAACCCTACCGGCGGGGAGACCTGGTTCGCTTTCGATCACAACCTGGCGGACAATGATATGGACATCAAAATATACATTTTTGATATGGCAGGCCATCTCGTCCGGATCGTGGAAAGCCGGCAATTTGCCGACGGATATGCAGTACAACCGATCTACTGGGACGGCAGGAGTGTTGACGGACAAAAAGTTTCCGTCGGGATATACGTTTATAAGGTGATCATACGTTCTAATAACGACACACAGGTCACCGGACACGGGAAACTGGTTATTGTCAAATAAATTGCTTATTTTTAATAGTTATTTTTTTACTTTTGTAGCACCACCAAAAAATTCATAATGTACAGGTATAAGACGTTCATCATCCTGATCCTCACCACGGTATTTTATACCGGAAGCTGGGCTCAGATATCGGTAGGAGAATTGGCAGGTCAGGTAAATGCTATCCAGACGGCCGTACCTTTCATGACGATCACCCCCGACTCCAGGGCCGGCGGCATGGGAGATGCAGGGGTGGCCACCACCCCCGACATCAACTCCCAGCACTGGAATGCCTCCAAATATGCTTTCATCAAGGGGAAATGGGGCGTTGGAGTTTCTTATTCGCCGTGGCTGAGAAACCTCGTCAATGACATCAACCTGGCTTACCTGTCAGGATATTACCGTATCGACAAGTTACAGACCGTCAGCATGAGCCTCCGCTATTTTTCACTGGGGGATATACAGTTCACCGATGAATGGGGATCTACCATACGGAACTTCAACCCCAACGAATTTGCCATAGATGCGGGGTACGCCCGGGCATTTTCCGAGAAGATATCCGCAGGCCTCGTCTTCCGTTACATCTATTCCAACCTCACGGGCGGGACAGGTGTCGGAGGAAGCGACACCAAACCGGGCATGTCCTTTGCCGCAGACATCAACATGTATTATCATTCGGGGATATCCCTCGGGCAGAAAGACGGAGAAGCTTCGTTCGGGGTGAACATTTCCAACATCGGCACCAAGATGTCCTATACCCCCAGCCAGGAACCCGACTTCATCCCTACCAACCTGCGTCTGGGAGGTGCCCTGGGAGTCGATCTGGACAAATTCAACAGACTGAATTTCATGCTCGACATCAACAAGCTGCTGGTCCCCACCCCCCCTATCTACAACGATTCGACAGGAGAGATCATCGCAGGGAAAGATCCCAACGTGTCGGTGCCTGTGGGTATGCTCCATTCCTTTTACGATGCTCCGGGCGGGGCCAAAGAGGAGTTCCACGAGCTGATGTGGTCGGCCGGTATCGAATACTGGTACAATGAGCTCCTGGCTATCCGCGGCGGATATTTCCACGAACACGAGACCAAAGGCAACCGGAAATATTTCTCGATGGGCCTGGGATTGCGGCTGAACGTCTTCGCCGTCGACTTCTCCTATCTCATCCCCCTCCACCAGAACAACCCTCTGGCGGGGACGCTGCGTTTTACCCTTCTCTTCAATTTCGATCCTTCCAAGAAAAGCAAGAACAACAAGAGATCATGATCTTCCGCACAGGACTGGGGTATGATGTCCATCCCCTGGTTGCCGGCCGTCCCCTTATCATCGGCGGAATAAACATTCCTTATC
>CAZYQV010000169.1:0-4390 GCA_964649775.1 uncultured Rikenellaceae bacterium | reverse complement strand
GGAGGGTTCGTAGGCAGTTGTCACCTGGGAGGCTACGCTCCACAGTGTTTTGTAGGAAGCAGGATCACCGATACGGGCCAGAGCCTGTAATGAGACCCGTTGTACATTGATATTTTTGTTGCCCACGAATTGAGTGATCACCGGGGCAGCCGGCTTGTAATGCATCTCTCCCAGAGCCTTGATGAGCGTCACATTGGCCGACGGAGCGATCTCCTTCAGCACCTCCAGGATGGCTGCTGCCGCTTTCTCCCTGCCCATCGACAGGAGCGCCTGGGTGGCCGGCTCACAGAGGGTCTCATCCGTGAGGAACTTCTTCAGCACAGGGATGGAAGCATCACAGGCCACCAGGTTAAGCTGGTGGATGAGAAAACGCTGTACATCTTTCTCTTTGGCGGCGGTGATCGCTGTCAGGAGGTTCTTCTCGAGAAAGGCCTTCTCTTTCTCATCTCCTTTTTGCGATGCATAGCGGGCCATGCTGTTGATGGCCATACGTGCGGCAGCATCATCGCCTGTGCCGGGCGGCACGATCATGGCTGCCAGCTCCAGGAACCCTTTTTCTCCCAGCGAGAAAAGCTCGTCTACGAGCCTGTCCCGGTAGGCCAGATCCTCTGCCGGCATCTGCGCCAGGATATCCGCGATCTTCGTCTCCAAAGTGCGATTGTCCTGAGGGAACGAAGAGAGACTGCTCAGCAGCAAAGCAAGAAATAAGGGAATAAATCGTTTCATCTCAATATGTTTTATTAAAAAATTACAAACTACAAACTACGAACTACGAACTACGAACCACGAACCACTAACCACAAACTATCTAACTCACAACTCGATACTCACAACTCACCACTCACAACTCACCACTCACCACTCACCACTCACCACTCAAAACTCCCCCAGTGACCACGGAGCCCGCATCGGCTGGTCGATGAGCCGGTTGGCGCCTTCGTCGTTGACAAAGCGTTGTTTGACGGGGTCGAACTGCAGGCTGCGTCCCAGACGCACGGCGATCTTGCCCAGGTTGACCAGTGTGCAGGAGCGGTGGCCATTCTGTTCGTTGAGGGCGAACTTTGTGCGGGTACGTACTGCTTCGGCGAAGTCGGTCATCTGTGGCTCCGGGTCGGGCAGGGAGGCGATGAGTTTGTCGAGGTTGGGGATGGTGGAACGCATGCCTTTGTATATCTTCCCGTTAGGCCCTTCAATGTATGCAGCGTCCTTGTCACGGTTCTCCCCGTCGAGGATGATCCTGCAGCCATCGTCGTAAGTGTATTCTATCCTGCGCCAGGAGCCCACAGCGTAATAGTCCTGCTGCGGAGCATCCACCTCTATTTTTACAGGACTGGTGTTGTCCTTGCCCAGCATGTATTGTACGGGGTCGAGATAATGCTGGCCCATATCTCCCAGGCCGCCACCGTCATAATCCCAGTAGCCGCGGAACTTGGAGTGTACATGTTCGGGGTTGTAAGGTTTCCACGGTGCCGGACCCAGCCAGAAGTCGTAGTCCAGCTCTCCGGGCACGGGCATCGGCTTCAGGTTGGTCTTGCCGCTCCAGTAAAACTTCCAGTTGTAGCCGGTGATGCCGCTCACCGTCACCTTGAGCGGCCATCCCAGCACACCGCTGTCTATCACCTTCTTCAGCGGTTTGACAGTGGTGCCCAGACCGTAAAAGGTGCCGCGGAAGCGGAACCAGGTGTTGAGACGGAAGATGCGGCCATACCGCTGTACCTCTTCTGCCACACGGATGCCTTCACCGATGGTGCGGGTCATGGGTTTCTCGCACCAGATATCCTTGCCTGCACGGGCTGCCTCGACAGAGATAAGCCCGTGCCAGTGGGGAGGTGTGGCAATGTGGACGATGTCTATGTCGGGACGTTGCAGTACCTCCCGGTAGTCGAGATAGCCTTTTACATCTTTTCCCGCTATGTCGAGGGCTTTCTGCAGGTGGTTGCGGTCGACATCACAGACAGCCAGTAAACGGCCGTCGGTGTATTTTATATGTCCGCGTCCCATGCCGCCTACGCCGATGATGGCACGCGTGAGCTCGTCACTGGGCGCCGTATAGCCCGGGCCGCCGAGGACATGGCGCGGGACAATGGTGAAAGCAGCCAGCCCCGCGGCAGTGGTCTTCAGAAAACGCCGGCGGGCCATGCCTTTTAGCTGATCGGGTTCTTTTTTCATTTTTCCGGAATTTGTTTTGCATTAATAACAAAGAATCATGTGTAAAAATAATCGAATTTACGGTATTCTGAAAAGATTGACGGGAAACCTTTTCCCTTTGCCGGGAGATGTTATGATATGTGATCCGGAAGAAATTTTGTTACTTTGAGAAAAACAGCCTGTTGCCATGAAAAAGGATCTTTTTTTGAGGTATTGTGTGATCTTTCTGTTTCTTGTCTTTTCCCCTGCCGCTGCCCAGCGCCTGTTCGTTGCTCCTGGAGGTGATGACAGAGCCCCGGGTGACCGCGGTCATCCCCTGGCTTCGCTCCGGGGTGCACGGGATCACATCAGGGAACTGCGCAGGAAGGGGGTTTTTCATGATACGGTCATTGTCCTTATCGCTGACGGGGTGTACACGATGGCGGAGCCCCTGTCCCTGGGACCTGGTGACAGCGGCTCAGACCGTTTTCCGGTGATCTACCGGGCAGCCCCGGGTGCCCGGCCTCTTTTTACGGGAGGGGAGAGGATCACGGGTTTCTCTGTGGATGAACGGGGATACTGGGTGACGCAATGGCCGGGTGCCGAAGAAGGGAGAGAGAGATTTGAGCAGCTGTTTGTCAACGGACGGCGTGCAGTGCGTGCTTGCTCACCGGATACCGGTTTTTTTCGCATGCGAAGTGTGACAGAGAAGGTATGGACACTTGGTGAAGGACGCGCTCCGCAGCGTGCACAGCAGGTGGTGGGAACAGATCCCGGCAGCCTGGAAGACCTTTCCACGCTCTCAACGCATGAGCTCAGGGAGGTGGTGATGACCGTTTACCATAAATGGGATATTACGAAAAAACATATTGATGGTATCAGCGATACGGCATTGTATGTCTCCGGCCAGGGGATGAAACCCTGGAACCGCTGGCATGGCGGCACACGTTACCGGCTGGAGAACTATGAGGGGGCCCTTTCACGTCCGGGAGAATGGTTCCTCGATGACGCCGGACGCCTGACGTATATCCCCCGGCCGGGGGAGGATCCGTCCACTGCCGTGGTGGAGGCTCCGCGCCTATCACATTTGATGATCATCCGGGGAGATAAAAAGAATAATCTGAAAGTATTGAACATTCGTTTTGAGGGACTTTCCTTTGCCATGACTGGCGACCACCTCCCTGCTGCCGGCTTTGAACCATCGCAGGCAGCAGCCGTGGTGGATGCCTCCGTCCAGGTGGACGGGGCACGCGGGATCGTGTTTAAGGATTGTGAGGTCATCCGGACAGGTAATTACGGGATCTGGTTCCGTGACGATTGTCGCGACTGCAGGGTGGAACACTGTTATATCCACGACCTGGGTGCCGGTGGGGTCAGGATGGGGACGATGAAGATCCCGGAAGATACCGCACGGGTTACCCGCAGGATCGTTCTGGAGAACAATATCATTCAGTCCGGCGGATTTGTCTATCCCCCTGCCGTAGGGGTGTGGATAGGACAGAGCAGTGACAATACGGTATCACATAACGACATCGGCGACTTCCGCTATACCGGTGTATCCGTGGGCTGGGTGTGGGGGTATGCTTTCAGCCCGGCCAAAAGGAACAGGGTCATTTATAATCACATCCATCATTTGGGATGGGGCCTCCTGAGCGATATGGGCGGGGTCTATACCCTGGGCCGTTCGGAAGGTACGGCTGTCAGCGACAATGTCATCGATCATGTGTGGGCCTATGACTATGGCGGATGGGGGCTTTACCCCGACGAAGGATCCAGCGGGATCGTTATGGAGAACAACCTGGTGTACAAGACCAAAACGGGCGGGTTCCACCAGCATTACGGTGAAGGGAATATCATCCGTAACAATATCATCGCCAATGCGGCCATGTACCAGCTACAGTGCACCCGCGTGGAAGACCACCTATCTTTCATCTTTGAACACAACATCGTCTGGTTCGACCGGGGGGTGCTGATGGGCGGTCCCTTGGACAGGATCCGTATTAGGATGGATAGGAACGTCTATTGGGATACCCGGGGAGAGGTGCGTTTCCTGAAAATGAACTTTCGTCAGTGGCAGAAAAAGAGCGGACATGATCGACATTCCGTAGTAGCTGACCCCGGCTTTGCCGCTCCTGAAAAAGATGATTTCCGCCTGAAAGATCCCAAACGGGTACGGAAAATCGGATTCAGGCCTTTTGACCCGGGCCGTGCGGGTGTTTACGGTGATGAGGAATGGAAACAAAAAGCCTTGTTGCCGTCAGTC
>CAZYQV010000168.1:0-3163 GCA_964649775.1 uncultured Rikenellaceae bacterium | reverse complement strand
AGGACTTTGAAGAGGATGATGATGTGCAGCATGTTTATCACAATCTCGAGATGACCGACGAACTGATGAAAGCGCTCCAGGAAGGGTAGCCGTCCTGTGAGATATCCGCATGAATAGATCAAAATATTTTCCGGTACTGTTCCTCTCCTTCTTACTGATCCTGCTTTCCTCCTGTGAAGAGCAGGAGGGTGTATCGGTGGTGGGTATCGGCGGCATCCGTCTCAGAGGTTTTCACGACGGCGTGCTGGCGATGGATGTGACCCTCGGGATCTGTAACCACATGAAACACGCTGTCGTGGTGCGTGGATTGAAAGCGAAGGTCTTTTTCGGAAAAACGGAAGCCGGCACTATTGCCGTATCGAAGAAGATACGTATCCTGGCAGAGGAAGAGAAAAATTATACGGTGCCGGTGGAGGTGACCATCCACAAACCGGGGAACCTGATCACCTCCATACTGGAGGCTGCCGGCAACAGAGAGAAAAGAGAGCTCTACCTGAAAGGAGTCCTGAAAATACGTTCGGGGGTTTTCTGCAAAAGGATCCCTTTCGACGAGAAAAGGAAGATACATGCGGGGAATCTGCTTTTTTGAATATGTGAAAACATTTTTCTATTTTTGATTATCAAATAAATACCAATGTCATGCAAAACATACTTGTTCCCGTAGACTTTTCCAAGGATTCGATCAATGCCCTGGAACACGGATTGAAAATAGCGAATGTTTTCAATCTGGATCTCCGGATCATTCACGTGAGGAAGGAGAAAAGCTATGATACTCCTTTTGTCCTGAAAGGGAAAGAGAAAGAATACACCAAGACCACGGAAGAGTTCTGTGATGAGATCATCCAGAAATACAAGAGGCAGTACAAGGGAGGGGGCAGATTTGATTTTGTGATCCGGACGGGTCGTATCTATAAGGCGATCGCTGACCAGGCAGAGAAGGATGGTTCAATGATGATTGTCATGGGCACCCATGGTGTGTCGGGTTTTGAGGAGACATGGCTGGGCAGCAATGCCTACCGTGTGGTCTGCAATGCCCCCTGTCCGGTGATGACCATCCGTTACGGTTACCGCAAGCGTACCATCTCGAAGATCGTCCTGCCCATTGATGCTCGTCAGGACACCCGGGTGAAGGTGCCTTTCGTGTCGTTGCTGGCCAAGGCCTTCAGGGCAGAGGTGCATGTGGTCGACCTGCGGGTGACCAATGCCAGGGATGTAATCGCCCGTCTGAAGAGATATGCCGACCAATCGGCCGAATATCTGGAAAAACGGGGTATCAAAACGGTGCGGGACTCCTTCAAGGGTAGCAGCATTGCCGATATGACCGTGGCGTATGCCGTCCATGCCGAGGCGGATCTGATCGCCATCGTCAGCAGCCACCGGGGGAACCCGCTGGGTATGTACCTGAGCAGTGAGGCCCAGGATATTGTCAATCATTCCCCCATTCCTGTTCTGAGCGTCCATCCCGCCTATGCGAAATTCAAGTAGACGTATGAAAAATCCGGCTGTCCTCGTTTTCCTGGCTTTGCTGGCCGGTAAGGTGCTTTTTGCACAGGAGGAAACGGTTCCCCGCAACGAAGAGATCCGTTTCGGGCAGATCGTTCTGGTGCAGGACATACGGATCAGCAAAATTATAGACCGGCAGGTGACCCGTAACAAACGAAAAGGAGGGATCGACGGATACCGGATACAGGTTTTTTTCAATTCGGGCCGCGATGCACGTGAAGAGGCGATACGCATCAAAGCCGATTTCCTGTCCGATTTTCCGGACATACCTGTATATATCGTTTACCATTCTCCTTTTTACAAGGTACGTATCGGAGATTTCAGGAACAAGTACGAGGCGTTGGGTGTGTTCCGGGAGATCCGGAGAAAATACCCTGATGCATACATAGTTAAGGATGTGATCCCTTTCCCCGATCTCAAGTGATACAAGTGCCGGGAATTATGTCTATTTTTGGGGCGCAACAAATCAGTTAACCTCTGGGGCAATGACAGAACCTCTGGAACATGATTGTGGTATTGTACTGATCCGTCTGAAGAAGAACCTGGAATATTACCGGGTGAACTATGGCAGCTGGCAGTACGGACTGAACAAGTTGTATCTTCTGATGGAAAAACAGCACAACCGCGGTCAGGACGGGGCAGGGGCTGTCTGCCTGAAGATGGATGTGCCGGTAGGGCAGAAATATCTTTTTCGTTACCGTTCCAACTCGGGCAATCCCATTCAGGATGTGTTCAACAAGATCAACAAAGCCAGCAAAAAACTGAACGGCCGCGAGAGCGAAGAGCTGATCATGGACCCGGTCTGGGCCAAAGAGCATGTGCCCTTTGCAGGGGAACTTTATATGGGACATCTGCGTTACGGGACGTACGGCAAGAACAGCATCGAACACGTTCACCCAGTCATGCGGGAGAACAACTGGCGGTCGCGCAACCTGGTGCTGGCCGGCAACTTCAACATGACCAATACTGATGAGTTGTTTCGCAGCCTTGTTGAGATCGGTCAGACACCCAAGGATTTTTCCGATACCGTGACGGTACTGGAAAATGTGGGACATTTTCTGGATGAGGAGAACGAAGAGCTTTTCCTCCGGTTCAAAAAGGAAGGATACAGCAACATTGAGATCTCCTCGCTCATCGAGGAACATCTGGATGTTGCCAACATACTGCGGAGGGCCAGCAAAAGATGGGACGGGGGCTATGTGATCACCGGCATGATCGGTCACGGGGATGCTTTTGTCATGCGGGATCCCTGGGGCATACGTCCTGCCTATTATTATGAGGATGAGGATATTGTGGTAAGTGCTTCGGAAAGGCCCGTGATACAGACCGCACTGAACATCGATTATGAGAAAGTCAGGGAGGTGCCTCCGGGAGAAGCCCTGATCATCAAAAAGGACGGACGTGTTTTCCTGGAACATATCCGGGAGGAAAAGGAGGTGCGTGCCTGTTCTTTTGAGCGGATCTATTTCTCACGCGGCAGCGATGCCGAGATCTATTCGGAAAGGAAAAGACTGGGCGAGCTGCTGGTGCCGGCGGTGATGAAAACCATCGACAACGACCTGGACAATACGGTTTTCTCGTATATCCCCAATACGGCAGAGTCGGCTTTCTACGGTCTGATCAAAGGGATCGAAGACCGGATGGATGAAGAAAAAATAGA
>CAZYQV010000167.1:0-5084 GCA_964649775.1 uncultured Rikenellaceae bacterium | reverse complement strand
AGGTTTGCCCTGCCTGTGTGGAAGGTGCAGGCTCCCGGCGCAGGCACGGACAGGATCATGGTTTGGCTGCATCCCGGCGGCAAGGAGAAGATCCTCGACAGCAGGATGCTCGAAGCTTTCATCCGGGCGGGATATACGGTGGTTGCTGCCGACCTTTACGGCACGGGCGAGTTATGGGACCCGGATTTCTGGGGAGATGGTATTGTGAAAGATGTGACCTTCAATTATACCTTCGGTGCCCATCTGGCAGGGACAAGCATCCCCGGGCTACAGGCCGGACAGATCGACCTGCTGATGCAGTTCGTGGCCACCCTGACCGCCGCCGGCGGCAAAGTGGATGCTTTCGTGGAGAGGGAGATGACGTCACCCTTTCTGCACTATACTGCTTTAAAGGATCCTTTTGAACGGATCGTCCTCCTGGAGCCCCTGACCTCTTATGAAAGCCTGATCCGTGAGAGGTATTATGATCCCCAGTGGGCCTTCTACGTAGCTCCCGGCAGTCTGCCGTATTATGATTTCGGCGAGCTGACCTCTCTGCTGCCCAAAGGCTCCTGGAAACCGGTGAATCCCATGACCTCTGCAGGGGAAGAGAGCAGGAAAGATTATGATGTTACGGAAGTACTGGGCTTTTTCAAAGGGGAAGGATCCAGATAACTCTTAAATACAAATATTATGGCTGAGGACTCTGCGAAAAAACCGGCCGGCAGAAGACTGCTTTCTGTCGATGCGCTCCGCGGTTTTGACATGTTCTTCATCTCGGGAGGAGGGTGGTTCATTGTGCAGCTGGAAGGCAAAACGGGCATGCGCTGGGTGGATGCCGTGGCGCAGCAGATGGAGCATACGGCCTGGCATGGCTTTACGTTCTATGATTTTATTTTTCCGCTCTTCCTGTTCATCTCGGGGGTCTCCCTGAGCCTGTCGCTGACACGCAGTCTGGAGAAAGGGGCGGGGAAAACGGATCTGTATAAAAAAGCTTTTCGCAGGATGATCATTCTGTTCATCTTGGGGCTGATCTACAAAAATTCTCCCATTCATTTTACGGAGCCCTCCACCATCCGGTTCAGCAGCGTCCTCGGACGTATCGGCATAGCCACTTTCGTCACCACTTTATTGTATCTTAATTTCAACAACCGGCAGCGTTTGTACTGGGTGACAGGTATCCTGCTGGCGTATTATGCTGCATTGTTCCTGATCCCCGTGCCTGGCTACGGCGCCGGAGACCTCTCCATAGAGGGCAATCTTACCGGCTGGATCGACCGCCATATCATGCCGGGGAAGCTCATTCAGGGCATCTATGATGAGAATGCCCTGACGGCCGATCTGCCGGCGGTATGCATCACCATCCTGGGTGCCTGGGCCGGCAATATCATTAACCGGAAAAACAGCTCAGACCCGAAGAAGACATGGCAGCTGACCCTTGCGGGAGCTGTGTTGCTGGGCCTCGGCCTCCTCTGGGGGCTCCATTTCCCTGTCAACAAACATCTCTGGAGCAGCTCTTTCATCCTGCTCACCAGCGGGCTGGGTTTTCTCGTGCTGGCCCTCTTCTTTTTCATTATAGAGGTAAGAAACTACCGGAGATGGGCATTTTTTTTCAAGGTGATCGGCATGAACTCGCTGGCTATTTATTATGCCTATCATTTTATCAACTTTAATTATACCTCACGGAAGTTGTTCGACGGGTTCTATGTTCTTTTCGACGAGAAATGGCATGATGTGCTGGTGTCCATCGGCACGATCGGTCTGGTGTGGTCTTTTCTCTATTTTCTCTATCGTAAAAAGATATTTTTCAAGGTTTGAACGCACTGATCCTTTCTTTGCCTGAAGATTTACTAAATTTATAACAAATAAAAACTGAAAAAATGAAACAGATCGTTGTACTAGTGGCCATGGTGTTCCTTATGGCTTTCGGAGGATGTCACACCGGAAGCAATCCGGGTAAAGGCGAAAAAGCTCTCTCGGAATCTTTTCCTCCCGAGCTGGTCAAGATAAAACCTTATGGCCAAGACTCCCTTTTTTCAGGTACCTATGCTTCCACCTGGGACAGTCTGATACGGGAGCGGGGGTTCATCCTGAAGGAAGATGGTCTTTACAAGATGTGGTACTCCGGTTATAATCCCAACCGGCAGGAAGAGATCCATCTCGGTTATGCCACCTCGCCCGACGGTATCCACTGGGAGCGTTATCCGGGCAATCCCATCTACAAGGATGGCTGGGTGGAGGACATGATGGTATGGCATGAGGGGGACACCTATTACATGTTCGCCGAAGGGCTCAACGATGTGGCCCACCTGCTGACCTCTCAGGACGGTATCCACTGGCAGGAGCAGGGATCGCTGGACATACGCAAGACCAACGGTGATACGGTGCAGGGACCTTACGGGACCCCCACGGCATGGTATGAGAAAGGAACATGGTATCTCTTTTACGAGAAAAAGGACCTGGGCATCTGGCTGGCTACCTCCACCGACCTGAAGGTGTGGAAAAACGTGAGTGACGAGCCGGTGATCGCCATGGGGCCCGAACCGTTCGACAAGCATGCCGTAGCCATGGATCAGGTCATCAAATATAAAGGCCGGTATTACGGGTATTATCATGCCAATACCGATGATCCCTGGACGCGGGAAGGGTGGAACTCCTGTGTGGCCGTCTCGGATGATCTGGTACACTGGAAGAAATATCCGGGCAACCCGCTTGTGAACGAAGGGAAGGACAGCCCTGTCGTGGTTTGGGACGGAGAGCAGTACAGGCTTTATACCATGCATCCGGCTGTGTATCTGTATCTGCCGGAGGAGAAGTAAAGGAAGTTGAAAGTTATAAGTTGAGAGTTGCGAGTTATAATTTTAAATAAAATATATGAACAAGTTTTTTTATCTGATCATTATCTGGGCGATAGGGTGGAGTTTTCTGTTTGCCCAAGGGAAAGGGGATTATCCCGATCCGCAGCGTTTTGAGGAATATATCAGGCACATAGAGCATCAGGACAGCATCTCTCCGCCTCCTTCCGGGGCGGTGGTATGTACCGGCAGTTCGAGCATGCGCATGTGGCAGGGGACGATACGTGAAGATCTGGCACCCCTGACGGTCATCCCCCGCGGGTTCGGTGGCAGCACCATGCATGATCTCCTTTATTATGCCGACCGCATTGTCGTGAAATATGCTCCGAGGGCCATCCTTGTGTACGAGGGGGACAATGATGTGGCTGCCGGTGTGTCTCCGAAAAAGTTTCTGAAGGAGATGAGGCTTTTTGTCTCTCTTATCCATGACAAGCTCCCCGCCACAAGGATCTATTTCCTGTCGGTCAAGCCCAGTCTGGCCCGCTGGTCGATGTGGCCGGCGATGAAGAAGGTGAACGACCTGATGGCGGAGGAGTGTGCAGGAGATACTCTCCTCACCTACATCGATGTGGCGACCCCCATGCTTGACAAGGAGGGGAAGCCGCTGAAAGATATTTTTATCTCCGACGGCCTGCACATGAACCGCAAAGGTTATCTGATCTGGCGCAAGACCGTACGGCCTGTGCTGGTGAAGAGGGAGGTGCTGCCTCCGGGCGGTGATCTGCTGCCCCTGCCTTTCAGGGTCGTCCCGCAGTTGCGTCATGTACGCCTGTTGCCGGGAGAAGGGCTCCAAAACGGCGCCCCCGGGGAGGTGCATCTTTCCGGGGATCTTAGCCGGCCGGTGATGGGGGATATCCTCTCGCGGCTTACGGACTCCTGTGGTAAGAATAAAAAGGGTTCCCTGTTGCTGATGCTTGATGATTGCGGTATCGCTCCGGAGTCTCCCGAAGGTTATCTCCTGAAGGTATATGACGGCAATGCAGTGGTGATAGCCCGTGGCGAGGCGGGTCTTTTTTACGGGTGTCAGACGCTGGAGCAGCTGCTCGAAGATGCCCGTGATTATGGCCGGCCCGTGCCGGCCTGCGAGATCACCGATTACCCGGCCATGTCCTACCGTGCCGTACATTTTGATGTGAAGCACCACCTTGATCATATGGACTATTACTACCGCAGCATCGACCGTCTGGCGCGTTACAAGATCAATGCGGTGATCTTTGAGTTTGAGGATAAGCTGAGGTACCGCCGTCAGCCGCTGGTGGGGGCTCCCCAGGCGATCAGCATCGATGAGATGGCTGCCCTGACACGTTACGCCCGCAAAAGACACATTGAGATCACCCCGCTGGTGCAGGGGCTGGGGCATGCCACCTTCATCCTGAAACATCCCGAATATGCACATCTGCGTGAGCTGCCATACAACCGTTGGGCTTTCTGTCCCATGGACTCCGGCACTTATAAGGTCTTGTTCGATATGTACCTCGATGCGATGGAGGCCACACCCGGATCGCGTTATCTGCATATCGGCGGGGATGAGATAGGCAATATCGGCCTGTGCCCCCGCTGTAAACCCTATGCCGACGAGCATGGCGTGATGGCCCTGAACAACTACTGGTTCCGCAAGGTGAGCGAGTTCGTGCTGGCCCATGGCCGCATCCCTATTTTCTGGGACGATATGCCGCTGAAGGAGGCCGGGGTATACCAGTCGACCTACGATCCCGATGTCGACAGGCAACAGGCGGAGGAGATGTGGAAAAAAGGAGCGGACAAGCTGGAAAAAGTGGTGGAGGAGATACCCTCATCGTGTGTCTTTATGCGATGGAATTATGGGATGGCTACTTTGCCGGGCAACCTTATGGCCATGGACTGGTATCGTCGTCACAATCTTCACACCATGATCGCCACGGCTATACAGTCGGGCGGAACAGCCCTCTTCCCGCCGGATGATACGGATCAGGGTTTTGACTCGCGGGGGATTGTGGCTATTAAGAGTTTTATTGAGGTGGCCCATGAAAAAGGGGTGGACGGCATACTCTGTACGGCCTGGGACGACCGTTCCCCCCATTTTGAGACATACTGGCGCGGCTTCATCGCCTCGGCGGAGTACAGCTGGGCCCCCGGAGAGCGGGACCTGGAGGACTATGACGAAGCATACCTGCAGAAAGAGTACGGTCTCATGGTGTCGCATTATCATGATCTCTACGCCCGGTTGCGCCAGGGAGCATCCTTCTGGTCGAAGGCATACAACAGGGAGGG
>CAZYQV010000166.1:0-2865 GCA_964649775.1 uncultured Rikenellaceae bacterium | reverse complement strand
TCCATGAACAAGATCACGGCGGTATGCCAGGAGGGGCCTGGGCGGCTGTGGATCGGCACGGAAGCAGGCGGTCTGAACCTCTTTGATATGGAGAAGGGCACTTTCACGGTATTCAGGAACGACCCCGGCGATACCGGGTCGTTGCGCGGTAACAATATCAGTTCTCTTGCTTCCGGCGGCGACGGGAAGATATGGGTGGCGATACGCGGCAAGGGGCTGGACTGTTATCTCCCTGAAAAGAATACTTTCCGGCATGTGAAGACGATCGGGAGCCTGTCCGCCCCCGAGGCGTTGTGGTACATCAACGATATGTGTTTCACCTCGCCCGACACCCTCTGGCTGGCCACCGAGAATGCAGGGGTGATACGGTATGTCCTCTCTTCCGGTGAGGGGGTGGCTTACAATACCCGCAACAGCGAGCATCCTTTTCCGGGCAACTCCCTGCTGACGCTGTGGCCGGGAACAGGGGGGAAGATCTGGCTGGGCACCTGGGGCATCGGTCTTTATGCCATGGACAGGAAAACAGGTGAGTTCTCCTATTATCCCCTGGATGGTCAGAGAAACAGGACCCTCGCCGGTACCATCATACATGTCATCCGTGAGGTGCCCGACAGGCATGGTACGCAGACTCTGTGGGTGGGTACCGGCAACGGCTTGTATTCCCTGCGTCCCGGCATCTCAGGGGAGATGCAGGCCGTGCGGATCACCATGGCCGACGGACTGCCCAGCAATGTGATCTACGGCATCCTCCGGGATGACCGGGGGAAAATGTGGATCGCCACAAACAATGGTCTCTGCCGTTATGACCCGGAGACTGACAGCACACGCACCTTCGACAGGTCGGACGGTCTGCAGAGCAATGAGTTCAACGGTCATGTATGCCTGAAGCTGCAGGACGGCCGGCTGTTCTTCGGAGGAGGGAACGGCTTCAACCTCTTCAACCCTGCGGAGATCCGGGAGAGCGACTTCATGCCGCCGGTGGTGCTGACAGCCTTCCGGGTGTTCAACAGGGAGATGGATTTCGGCAGGGCGCTGACGGAGGTAAAACGGATCGTGTTATCGTGGAAACAGAACTTTTTCTCTTTCGAATATGCAGCGCTGGATTATGCCCAGCCGCAGAAGATCCGCTATGCTTACCGCATGGAAGGGGTCGACAAAGACTGGGTGTACTCCGGGACAAGAAGATATGCCAGCTATACCCGCATCGACCCCGGAGATTATGTCTTCAGAGTAAAAGCCACCAACCGCGACGGGATCTGGAGCGATAAGATCTTATCCCTGGAGATAAAGATAAGACCTCCTTTCTGGAATACCTGGTGGTTCAGGATGTTGGGGATCGTCTTGTTCCTGCTGGTGCTTTACGGACTGCATCGCATGCAGTTGCAAAAACTGCTGGCTGTGGAACGGTTGCGTACCCGCATCGCCAGCGACCTGCATGATGATGTGGGGGCGGCCCTCACACGTATCTCCATCGCCTCGGAACAGATGCTGACCACCAGGGACCGGGAGAAGACAAAAAAACTGGCCGGTACCATTGGCACTATCAGCCGCGAAGTCATCTCCACCATGAGCGACATCATCTGGTCGATCGATGCTCGCAACGACACCCTCGACCAGCTGATGGCCAGGATGCAGGACCTGGCCTTCCGGGTATTCTCGATGAAAGATATCAAAGTGGAATTTGCGGAGAAAGGGATGAAGAAAAAGAAAAAGATACCGGTGGACAAGCGGCAGAACATCTTCTACATCTTCAAGGAGCTGGTCCATAACATCGTAAAACATGCCGGGGCTACGGAGGTAAAAATATCCCTTCTGAATACAGAGAAAGAATTTGTCATGGAGGTGGCCGACAACGGCAAGGGGTTCGACCCGGAGAAAGTCTTCCGGGGAAACGGGCTGAAGAACATCCGGATGCGGGCCCGTCGTCTGAAAGCCCGTCTGGAGATCTCTGCGGAAGAAGGGGTGCGTGTGGTGCTGAGGATGAAAAGACTGTGATCATATATCCCATAATTATGGGATTGTTTTTAGATGAGGTTTGCTCTATTATTAGAACATGATAAATATAGCCATCGTAGAGGATGACCCTTTTGTCAGGGAGAGCCTGAAAGAGTTTATCGATGATCAGCCGGAGATGATCTGTTCGGCGGCGAAAGAGTCGGTGGAGGCTTTTTTACATTATCTCAACGATGAGCATGTGCCGGATGTGATCCTGATGGATATCGGTCTGCCCGGCATGTCGGGCATCAGCGGCATCAAACTGGTGAAAGAGCGTTATCCGGAGGTGAACATCCTGATGCTTACCGTATATCACGACTCCTCCAGGATCTTTCAGTCGCTCTGTGCCGGAGCCTCCGGTTATTTGCTGAAGAACACCCCCTTCCCCGGGATAAAGGAGGCTATTGAGATCGTGTATCACGGAGGGGCCTGCATGTCGCCCCAGATCGCCCGGAAAGTGGTGAACTTTTTTCAGGAGGAAAAAAAGAAAGAAAAAGAATCCCCTCTCACGGACAAGGAGAAAGAGATCGTCCTCTGCCTGGTCGACGGGCTTAGCTATAAAATGATCGCCGACAAGGAGTGTATCTCGCTTGAGACAGTACGTTCCCATATCAAAAATATCTACAAAAAACTGCAGGTGCACAGCAAGGCCGAAGTGATCAAAAAATCGCTGGAAGGAGAGATTTAGGAATGTTGAATTTTCAATGTTGAATTTTGAATTTTGAATGTTGAATGAAGGCAGGTTTGCGTTTTGTGCTTTGAGCTGTGTGCCTGATGAACCCTGAACCCTATGGATAATTATGTTGATCTGACGAAATGTACAGGATGTACCCTGTGTATGGAGGTATGTCCCGTAAACAATTTTGAAAA
>CAZYQV010000165.1:0-6105 GCA_964649775.1 uncultured Rikenellaceae bacterium | reverse complement strand
CCTGACCATCGGGGATAAACATATCAGCGTACCTTTGCCGGTGATACTGTACAGCAAGGAAAAGGGTCTGAACATCTTTATGAGCTCCCGCTTCCACCACGGCCATGAATCATACAAGGGCTTCAGGATAGCAGAAGAAGGTCCTTACAAGGACAAGATCGTGGAGATCACAAGCGAGGGACAGGAGGTGCGCCCCCTCGATCTCTCCCTGACAAAAACCACCGTGGCTCTGCTTTTCAGCGTGATCCTCCTGCTCTGGATCTTTATTTCCATCGCAAACAAATATAAATCTAACAGGAACAAGGCTCCGCATGGTCTGCAGAACCTGCTGGAACCCCTGATCATTTTTATCCGTGACGAAGTGGCCGAAGCCTCTATCGGGGAAAAATACGAAAAATACCTGCCCTACCTGCTGACCCTTTTCTTTTTCATATTTTTCAATAATCTTCTGGGCCTGATACCGATCATCCCTGCCGGAGCCAACGTCACCGGCAATATAGCCGTTCCCATTATCATGGCATTGTTCACCTTTGCCATCGTGGTGATCAGTGCAAAAAAGTTCTTCTGGATAGATATTTTTAATCCTCCGGGAGTGCCGTGGTGGCTGAAGTTCCCCATCCCACTCCTTCCCCTTATTGAATTCTCCAGTCTGTTCATCAAGCACATCGTCCTGGTGATCCGACTCTTTGCCAATATTGTTGCCGGACATATCGTTGCACTTGGGTTTTTTGCACTGATCTTTATTTTCGGAGAAATGAGCATGCTGGCCGGCTATGGTATTTCCGTGGTCACTATTGCTTTCACCGTATTTCTCACCATGCTTGAACTTTTGGTTGCTTTCATCCAGGCTTATGTTTTCACCCTTTTGTCAGCCCTTTATATCGGACTGGCACTTGAAGAAGGACATTAGCCCTTTTTATTATATATAATTTAACTAAATTTTACGCTTATGTTAACATTAATGATTTTGCTACAGGCAGCAGCCGGTTCGGCAATAGGGATCATGGGAGCGGGCCTGGGAGCAGGCCTGGCTGCCATCGGCGCCGGTATCGGCATCGGCCAGATCGGGGGAAAAGCCATGGAAGCGATCAGTCGCCAGCCGGAGGCCGTGGGGGACATCCGTTCCAACATGATCATCTCGGCAGCACTGATCGAAGGGGTGGCTTTTTTCGCCATCGTGATCTGTCTGCTGATCCTGTTCGCTTAATGAGCAACGCATTGCAGTCCTGCGATTGGCCGGACTGCAATGCTTTTTTTGAAATGATGTAAAAATTAAAATATCTCACCATGGAACTTGTAACTCCTGAAGCCGGGTTGTTGTTCTGGATGCTTGTATCCTTCACGCTCGTGCTCATCGTATTGAAAAAGTTCGCTTGGAAGCCTATCCTCAACTCACTGAGAGAGAGAGAGGAATCTATCTCTGACGCCCTGCAGTCGGCCGAGAAAGCAAAAGAAGAAATGGAGAAGCTGAAGGCCGACAACGAAGCCATTATCCGTCAGGCCAAGGCCGAAAGGGAAAAGATCCTCCAGGAGGCCCGCGAGATCAAGATCAAGATCGTCGAAAAAGCCAAAGAAGAAGCTTCGGAAGAAGCCCATAAACTGATCGAACTGGCCCGGGTCAACATCCGCAATGAAGAGACCAAGGCCCTTGAACAGATCAAAACCCAGGTGGCTGAGCTCTCCGTGGAGATCGCCGGCAAACTCCTGCGGGAAAAACTGGCAGATACCGCCGAACAGCAAAAACTGGTTGAGAAATACCTGAAAGATATTCAGCTTAACTGATCATCACGTAGCTTATGAACACCAGCAAAATATCCGTCAGGTACGCCAAAGCCCTTTTTCTTGCTTCCAAAGATGCCGGCACCCTGGACAAAACATTCAAAGATGCCGGACTTATCCATGAAGTATTGGGTGAGGTCCCCGGTGTCCGCATCCTGTTGGGGAACCCCGTAATGACAGAAAGTGAAAAACGGAAAATTCTGGACAAATCTTTCGGAAAATACATTGATAAACTGACCATTAAATTCCTTGACCTGCTCACGGAAAACAACCGGCTGCTTTTCCTCCCGGATATGGTCAGGGATTTTATCACTCTTTACAAAAAAGAACAAGGCATCTCTTATGCACAGCTGATCACAGCCGTCAAGATCGATCCCGGGATCGTAGAGAAGATAAAAGACAACCTGGCCTCTCACCTGAAAAAGAAAGTCCGGCTCACCCCGGTAACCGATCCGGCGATCATCGGGGGATTTATTCTGCAAATAGAGGACCTGCAGTTCGATGCCAGTATATCCTCCGCACTTAAGAGATACAAGAAAGAACTTATCAACAGAAAATAAAGCAACGACATAAAAAGAAATCATTATGGCTACAATCAAACCCAGTGAAGTTTCCAAGATATTGAAAGAACAGCTGGAAGGGATCCAGTCCCGTGTAGAAATGGAAGAAATCGGAACGGTCCTGCAGGTGGGGGACGGTATCGCCCGTATTTACGGCCTGTCGAATGTGGAGGCCAACGAGCTGATCGAATTTGACAACGGGGTCCGCGGGATTGTCATGAACCTTGAGGAGGACAACGTAGGGGCGGTTCTTCTGGGCCCCTCGGAAGGCATCCGTGAGGGCAACCAGGTGAAAAGGCTCCACCGCATCTCTTCCATCATGGTGGGCAAAGCCCTGCTGGGACGTGTCATCAACCCGCTGGGAGAGCCTATCGACGGCAAAGGGCCCATCGAGGGCGATCTCTATGAGATGCCTTTTGAACGCAAAGCCCCCGGTGTTATCTTCCGTCAGCCGGTGAACGAGCCTGTACAGACAGGGATAAAGGCCATCGACGCCATGATCCCCATCGGCCGGGGACAGCGCGAGCTGATCATCGGCGACCGCCAGACAGGTAAGACCGCCATCGCCATCGACACCATCATCAACCAGCGCCAGAACTATCTTGACGGCAAACCCCTCTACTGTATTTACGTGGCCATCGGCCAGAAAGGCTCTACTGTGGCCAATATTGCCAAGACCCTTGAGGACTACGGCGCCATGGACTACACCGTGATCGTCTCGGCCACGGCCTCTGATCCCGCCGCCCTGCAGTTCTATGCTCCTTTTTCCGGTGCTGCCATAGGCGAGTTCTTCCGCGATACCGGTGAACATGCCCTGATCATCTACGATGACCTCTCCAAGCAGGCCGTCTCGTACCGTGAGGTATCCCTCCTGTTGCGGCGTCCTCCGGGACGTGAAGCATATCCGGGAGATGTTTTCTACCTCCATTCCCGCCTGTTGGAAAGAGCAGCCAAGATCATTGAGTCCGATGATATCGCTGTCCAGATGAATGACCTGCCTCCCAGCATCAAAGACAAAGTAAAGGGGGGAGGATCGCTCACCGCCCTGCCCATCATCGAGACACAGGCAGGGGACGTCTCCGCTTACATCCCCACCAACGTGATCTCCATCACCGACGGCCAGATCTTCCTTGAGTCCGACCTCTTCAACGCCGGGGTGCGACCGGCCATCAACGTAGGGATCTCCGTCAGCCGGGTAGGTGGTGCCGCCCAGATCAAGGCCATGAAGAAAGTGGCGGGAACACTTAAACTTGACCAGGCCCAGTACCGCGAACTGGAGGCCTTTTCCAAATTCGGTTCCGATCTCGACGCCTCCACCATGGCGATCCTCGACAAAGGGGCCAAGAACGTCGAAATACTGAAACAAAAACAATACTCCCCTGTATCCGTAGAGAAACAAATAGCCATTATCTTCGCAGGGACACATGGCCTCCTGCGCGATGTACCCATAGACAAGGTGAAGGACTTCGAGACGGAATTCCTCGAACTGATGGAGGTGAAACACAAAGATATCCTGGCAACCCTGAAAGAAGGCAAGTTCCCCGATGAACTGGAAGAAAAACTGAAGAAGATCATTCTTGATGTTGCCTCCAAGTACAAAACAGAATAAACCCTCTCCACCCTTATGGCAGGACTGAAAGAAATACGTACCCGGATCACCAGTGTCAAATCGACACGACAGATCACACAGGCAATGAAAATGGTGGCAGCAGCCAAGCTGCGCAAAAGCCAGGACAAGATCCTGCGGCTGCGGCCTTATGCCAACAAGATGTCGGGAATCATGGGCAGTATTCGCAAGGGTCTTGAGAATGATCTGGAGCTCCCCCTGATGGAGGTCCGTCCTCCGGAAAAGGTTCTGGTCATTCTGGTCACCTCCAACCGCGGTCTGTGCGGCTCATTCAATGCAAATGCCATCAGTGAAGCTCTCCATGTAGCCACAAATGTATATGGAAAACAATGGAAGAAAAAGCAGGTTTCTTTTTTCGCAATAGGGAAACGCGGAGCCGAGTTCCTTGCCTCCAAAGGCTATCCTGTGGCAGGCAGCAATACGGAGATTTTTGACAACCTTACCTTCTCCGCTGTCACAGAGCTCGAAGAATCTTTTGTGAAGATGTTTCTCTCGGGAGAATATGACCGGATCGACTTCGTGTATAACCGCTTTAAGAACGCTGCCGTTTACCTGCTCACCCATGAGACGTTCCTGCCTGTCAGCAGCACCGGAGAGGATGAAGAGAAAAACATTGAAGAGGAAAAGGCTGTGGCAGATTATATTTTCGAGCCGGACAAAGACTCCCTCCTGGGCGAACTGATCCCGAAAAACCTGAGGATACAGTTCTTCAAGGTTCTTCTGGATTCTTTTACTGCCGAACACGGTGCCAGGATGACCGCCATGCATCAGGCCACCGACAATGCAAATGATCTGATCCGGGAGCTGACACTCCACTACAACAAAGCCCGCCAGGCAGCGATCACCAAAGAGATCCTGGACATTGTGGGTGGAGCTGAGGCATTGAAATAAAAACATTGTTAGCAGACAGATTATGTACACATTCGAAGAACTCTCAGAACGTATCAACGGGATCATCCGCAGCCTGGATATCCCGCAGAGTCCTGACGAATTGTACGATCCCATACGTTATATTCTGAGTCTGGGAGGGAAACGTATCCGCCCGGTGCTGGCGCTGATGTCTGCCAACCTTTTCAAAGACGATATCGACGATGCCCTCCCTCCGGCGATCAGCATTGAGCTTTTCCACAATTTCACCCTGATCCACGATGACATTATGGACCATGCGTCCGTAAGACGTAATTTCCCTACGGTACACACCAAATGGAACACAAATATCGGCATCCTGTCGGGGGATGCTCTTAACATCTATGCTTACGGACATCTGCTGAAATCAAGAAAAGACAAGCTGTTCAGGCTGCTGGAGATCTTCAACGAAACAGCTCTGGAAGTATGCGAAGGACAGCAACTGGATATGAACTATGAGACGGCCCGCGAGATCACCATGGATGAATACCTGCGCATGATCCGGCTGAAAACAGCTGTACTTCTCGCCGGGGCTATGAAAATTGGAGCCCTGGTGGCCGATGCCTCCGAAGAGCAGATAGACCATGCTTACAACTGCGGCATGAACCTGGGTATGGCTTTTCAGATACAGGATGACTATCTTGACACTTACGGTGATGCCGATCTTTTTGGTAAAACCATCGGCGGAGACATCCTCAGCAACAAAAAAACCTTCCTGCTGGTACATGCCATGGCTGTGCTTCCTCCCGACATGAAGAAAAAACTCTTCGAGGAAATGGATGACCCCGCTCCCGACAAAGAAAAAAAGATCATCGCCATCCGTGATCTGTTCAATATGGCAAATATACCCGAGGTGGCGAAGAAAAAGATGAATGCTTATTACGAAGAAGGGATGAAGGAGCTCCGGCTTACCGGTGTCCCACCCGAAAGAAGGGTGATCATTGAAGAACTTTCGGAAAAACTGGTATCACGAACAAAATAACTTTATATTGTCAAACAATAACGCTTAAATAAATGGCTAAAGTAAACAAAGGTGTTGTCACACAGATCATCGGTCCCGTGGTGGATGTCAGTTTCGAGGGAGAAGGATCTTCCCTCCCCGATATTTATGATGCCCTGGAGATCAAACGTTCCGACGGCTCCACGCTCGTTCTGGAAGTAGAGCAGGAAATAGGAGAAAAAACCGTACGGACCATCGCCATGGACTCTACCGACGGACTGCGGCGGGGTGTG
>CAZYQV010000164.1:0-3086 GCA_964649775.1 uncultured Rikenellaceae bacterium | reverse complement strand
ATCTGGACCGACGTGATGCAGTCGATCATCATGATCGGCGGCATCCTCATCGCCGCCTTCATCCTCACCAAAGATGTCTTCGCCGGCAGCGAGCCCCTCATACGCAACGCCCTCGAGGCGAACAAGTTCAGCTGGGGCGAGCTGGACTTCTCCCTCCACGGCCGCACCATCCTGGTGATGATCATCTACGGCGTGACAGAGAACCTGCGCAACCTGATGGCCGACCAGAACTACACGCAGAAATACAGCTCGGTGGGCACGCTGAAAAAAGCACGCCGCTCCATCTGGATCGCCGTGCTCCTCTACCTGCCCCTCACCGCCGTCTTCCTCTACATCGGCACCACCCTCTTCGCCTTCTATTCGGGCGATGTGCATACGTTGCCTGCCACCATCACCAAGGGCGACCAGGTGTTCCCCTATTTCATCGCCCACGAGATACCCGTAGGCATCAAAGGACTGATCATCGCCGCCATCCTGGCGGCCTCGATGAGCACCATCGACTCGGCTCTTAACTGCTCGGCCACGGTGCTCTTCGTCGACTACTACAAGAAATTCTACAAGCCCGACGCCACGGAGAAGGAGAGCGTCAACTTCCTCCGCCTGATGACGGTCATCTGGGGCGTGCTGGGCATCGCCTTCGCCCTGCTGATGATCCGCGCCAAGAGCGCCCTCGACATCTGGTGGCAGATCGCCGGCATCTTCGGCGGCGGCATCCTGGGGCTCTTCCTCCTGGCCATCACCAACGTGAAGCTCTCCCTCCGGCAAGGCCTCCTGTCGGTGCTCTTCAGCATCCTGATCATCGTCTGGGGCACCTTCTTCCGTGATCTGCCGGAGCAATACAGCTGGCTGGAGTGCCACATCGACCCGATCATCATCGGCGCCGTAGGCACCGCCGGCATGGTGGCACTGGCAGGGGTGTTCGTGGTGATTAACAGGAAAAGAGGGTTGAAAGGTTAAAGGGTTAAAAAGTAAGCAGGAGTTAAAAATCTGATAATGAATATAAACTTTAGTCACTTATAACTTTAGTCACTCGTAACTTTAGTCACTTATAACTTATGAAAACCCTCCTCATCTCCCTTCTGATGATCTCGCTCACATCACCGGCCAACGCTCAGCAGCCCTTCACGGGTAAGACCGCCATAATTGAGGAAGAGTTCATTTTTCAGGCGGGTGAAATACCTTTTCCCAGCTGTCATGCCTCGACGATAGCCGAAACAGATAATGGACTTGTCGCCTCCTGGTTCGGCGGCAAGCACGAGAAAGCGCCGGACGTGGAGATATGGGTGAGCCGTCTGGGCGCCGACGGCTGGAGCAAGCCGGTGGCCGTGGCCGACGGCATAAGGAACGGAAAAAGGTATCCCACCTGGAATCCTGTCCTTTTCTATGCGGACGACAGGCTCCTGCTGTTCTTCAAGGTAGGTCCCAACCCGCGGGAGTGGTGGGGCGAGATGATCTCTTCACAGGACGGCGGCCGCTCCTGGTCGGTGCCGCGCCGTCTGCCTGACGGCATCCCGGGCCCCATCAAAGACAAGCCGGTGATGACGCGTGACGGCTGGCTGCTGGCCCCCTCCAGCACCGAGGCGGGCGGCTGGCGTGTGCACGTGGAATACTCGGGCGACAGCGGCAGGACCTGGACGCGGGGCCCCTCCCTCAACGACCCGGCGACGGCCGGTCTCATACAGCCCACGCTGCTCGAACACCCGGGCGGAAGGATGCAGATGCTCTGCCGCAGCCGCAACAGACGCATCTACACCGCCTGGTCGCAGGACAAAGGCCTCACGTGGGGCCCCTGCACGGCCACGGAGCTGCCCAACCCCAACTCGGGCATCGACGCCGTACGCCTGCACGACGGCCGCTACCTGCTGGTATACAACCATACCGCCAAAGACAAGACATGGGGCGACCGCAACATCCTCAACGTGGCCCTCTCGGACGACGGCGTCCGCTGGCAGGCCGCCGTGCTGCTGGAGAACGACCCCGACACCGACAGCGAGTACTCCTACCCCGCCGTGATACAGACCCATGACGGCAAGGTGCACATCACCTATACCTGGAACCGCAAGACCATCAAACATGTGGTCCTCGACCCGGCCAAGATACGGACGAAAGCCTTCGTCGACGACCGGTGGCCGGAGGGGGAGTGATGAGTGATGAGTGGTGAGTGGTGAGTGGTGAGTGATGAGTGATGAGAAATGAGAAATGAGGCGGGAGCATAGAGAGCAGAACAGGCAGGGGCACTGCGAGGGCTTGTCCGGGGACAAAGCCGTGGTGATCCCATAAAACAAATTTTACATTTTTTCATTATGAAACTTATATCCGCATATCTCTTTGTTACCACAGCCATGGGCCTGGCATGGGCCATGCGTGGTCATTTCGGTCATGAGTGGGGCGCCGCCTGGGCCGGCGCTGTGGGCGTGCTGGCCCTCCTGCTGGTGTCGGGACGCCGCGACTGGGCGCGCCGGGCACCGGCGCTGGCAGCGCTGGGGGCCATAGGCTGGGGCGCCGGCGGCATGATGAGCTACGGCATCGTCGTGGGCTACTGCCGCAGCCTCTCCTACCCCAACGCCCTCTACGGCTATGCCATGCTGGCCGTCATCGGCGGCCTCTACGGCTTCGTCGGCGGCGGTCTGCCGGCACTGGCGCTGGAGAGCGACGAGAAGAAACGCCCCGACTGGGCACGGCTGATGGCCGAGATGGTGGCGGGCGGCATGCTGGCGTGGGGACTGATCATCTACCAG
Source organism: uncultured Rikenellaceae bacterium (assembly GCA_964649775.1). Taxonomy (GTDB): domain Bacteria; phylum Bacteroidota; class Bacteroidia; order Bacteroidales; family VadinHA17; genus DRPN01. Next base: position 348 of record CAZYQV010000164.1, on the reverse strand, counting down.
ATGGAGTGGCTGATGACGCCGCCGCGCAGCGAGCTGTGGGCCGCCCTGCTGGGCGCCGCCGGCGCCCTGGCATGGTATATGACCCGCAACGGCTATCACAGAGCCCTGCGTGTGGCCGCCTACAGCGCCCTGGGTGCCGGCACGGGCTTCGCCGCAGGCAACTTCTTCCAGACCCTCGGCACCAGCTCGGGCATCCCCTACAACTGGTGGAACGTCATGGAGTTCACCCTGGGCTTCCTCGGCGGCCTGGGCATGGCCTACGGCGTCCTCACCCGCGAATGGCCGGAGAGCAAAGCCCCCGCAAAAAGCGGCACATGGATCGCCGCAACATTCGTCTTCCTCTTCATC
>CAZYQV010000163.1:0-3117 GCA_964649775.1 uncultured Rikenellaceae bacterium | reverse complement strand
CGCGATGAGCATAAGGCCGGAATCTTTCATGTACTGCAGGCTTTTCCTGAGGTTCTCTTCGCGGCATACAGGCAGGTGCATGAGCGCTCCCGAGGAGGTCTTCACGGCATCGGCATTGACGAGGGCGCTGTTATGCTCCGGTACGACCAGGGCATGACATCCCGCCGCCTCGGCCGTGCGGGCGATGGCCCCCAGGTTACGCACGTCGGTGATCCTGTCGAGGACAACAAAAAAAGGGGTCTCTCCCTGTTCATACAGGCCAGGCAGGATGTTCTCCACCTTCTGATATTCCAGCAGTGAGAGGATGGCGATCACCCCCTGGTGGTTGCCGGACGAGATACGGTTGAGCTTTTCCTGGGGAACGAACTGGTAAGGCACATGATGCCCCCGCACCAGCGAGAACAGTTCCCGGAACACCTCCCCCTGCATGCCTTTGCGGAGGAAGATCTTTTCAAAAGGCTGCCCCGACTGCAGGGCCTCCATAACCGGTCGTATGCCGTAAATTTTCTTCACCTTCTTCGCTTTATCGTTTTATCTTTCACCCGCCGTAGTCCCGCCCCGGGACGAAGGCGGGGCTTTATCGCATCATCGCCTTCTCACCCCTTCAGTAACCCACCGAAAAGATATTTCCCTGGCGCCAGGTGCGTGTGGCCTCCACCCACCGGGTCACAAGGGTTTCTCCCCGGGAGAGACGGTAAACCTTGTTGGAGAAAGGGCTGTCCACCCGGACAAAGGTAAAAGAGATTTTCCCCGGATCGTTATCCTTGCCGTAACTCCATACTTCCCTTTTTACACTTTTGGTAAGGTTGTCCGGCGGGCCGTATATGATATAGATCATACCCCTGTCGGTGCGCCATCCCTCTTTCCAGGTGGAGAAAAAGATATTGGCATAATAGACCCGGTTGTAGTAGATACGTACGAGCTGCCGTGCCTGCTCCACATCGTCGGTCGTACCCAGCCAGAACTCATCCACGGCCAGTTTCAGGTTGGGCCGGCTCATCAGCCTGCGCATCTCGTTCTTTGTCAGCAGGTAGGCCAGCGGCTCGGCCATCTGCTGCGGGCTCAGTATCTTCGGGAAAAACGGCCCGAAATTACAAAGGGTCACCCCGTCGGCCACCGTCGAGTCGACACTGAACTGATAGATGCCCCTGTGCGGCAGACGGATAAACTCACGATCGTTGTAATGGACCCACCACACACTGTCGGGAGATTTTTTAAGCAGAGGCGATCCTACATTGATGTTGGGCGGTGCCGGCAGAATAGTGTCGGGGAAGAAATATCGCACATAGTAATCATGCGGCTGCTGGTCACGGTAAACGATCTTGAACGCGAAAGTGGAATCGAGGGCATAGGAGAAAAGTTGCTTGTGGGTGTTCACGTTCACCACCATATAGTTCTGAAAAGAGAAAGAGGTGCGTTTGTCCACATACAGGAAGTTCTGTACTGCCGTCTTGCGTATCTGATCGATCATCACCACCTCCAGCACATACCGGTTTCCCTGGCGACACCTCAGCAGGATACTCTTCTCTATCGACCGGGTCTTGAGGTTCTTGGGGTTTACCGAATAGTGCACCACTCCCGAATCGGCCAGAATGGTGCTTCTTTTCTTCACAAGGAACAGGCGATACCGCACATCCAGAAAAGAGATGTAATTCCCTTTGTCATCGGTTTGATTGAACAATAACTGATTGGGCACGATCTTCACCCGCAACAGGGAGACCGAATCGGTAGAATGATAAATTCGGTATTCCGGTTGCAGGGGGGTACGCCCGGGGATATACAGATAGGAGAGGTTCTTGTTGGGCTTTTTCACCGGCAGTTTCTGCTCGGTGGTGCAGGTGACCATCACTGCTGCCAGCACGATCCATACCGTATGAAAAAGATAACGCTTCACTTCCGGGATATTAAAATCTAAGCCTTCCTCTCCTCTCCGGGTCCTCCCGTCTCTAAACACTGCTAAAAATACTCTTTTTTGGCAAATGATCCGGCCCCTTCTTTACTTTTTCACCCTCATTACACCATTCCACCATTCCACCATTCCATCATTCAATCATTCAATCATTCTATCATTCTATCATTCTATCATTCTATCATTCCATTACCACCCCCGTGGCTGCCGTCTGTCCCGTATCTTCCGTCTTCACCTGATACAGTATGGAGTCCTCTCCCCTGTGCCTGTATATGCCGGCTTCCTGACCCAGGAGGATCTCATGACCGTGCTGTATCTCAAAACGGGAGGGATAGACCTCCTCATTTTCCTGCCGGTAGGCATCCATGAACCAGCGGATATATACCACATTGTTCACATGGTTGTTCATATCCAGATGGGTGTAATGCACCGTTTCCCCGAACACTTTCGTCGTATCCTTTACCTTCGGCAGAGAACGCATAGGTTCGCTGAAGACCTCCTGTTCCCGGAAAGTATAATGTTCGAACATTGCGGGATCGAGACGTATATGTTTCCTTTGCTCGGCATCGATGATGAGCCACGAGGTGGTCGCCCGGGCGATCTCCTCCCCTTTGCCGTTGAACACCAGAAAATCACGGTGTGCCAGCAGCCTGTCGGGCCGGCGGGGCCAGGTCTCTATCCTCACGGTGTCGCCCCAGGCTGCCCGTCCGGTGGTCACCACACGCATCTGTCGCAGCACCCATGCCAGCCGCTGCTGTTTCAGATCGTGATAACCCACCTGCAGCTGTACGGCATGCGAGGCCGCCGCATCCTGCAAATAATTACACAACGCAACAAAAGAGAGATGCCTGCTCACATCGGTGTCGTAAGTATGCACCTCGTATTCCTTGACCATAAAGGTTTCCTGAGTCATAGTTCGTGGTTCGTGGTTCGTAGTTAGTAGTTAGTGGTTCGTAGTTAGTAGTTAGTGGTTCGTGGTATGTAGTTAACGAGTTTTGAGTATCGAGTTTCGAGTTGCGAGTTATTCGCATTATCGCTTTATCGCTTCATCGCATCATCGTTTCCTTTCCGCGCCCCTCGATACAGCCTTCGCTTCGCTCAGCCCACTCGGGGAGCGGAAGACCTAAACACTCATCCCTAATCCTCTTCGCCCCTTTTAACTTTTCAACTTTTCAACCTTTCAACTTTTCAACTTTTCAACTTTCTTT
>CAZYQV010000162.1:0-5154 GCA_964649775.1 uncultured Rikenellaceae bacterium | reverse complement strand
GGCTGCCGATTCAATAAGGTCGCGGAGGCCTATGTCGTGGGCTCCCAGGGTGCGGGGGAAGTCGGAGGCATAACGGGGTTTTCTGACACGTATCGTCCCGGGGGGATCATTTTCGATGGTCGCATCGATGATGATCACCGGATCATGATCCTGCAACAGCGAGAGCAGGTGGAACCCGCCGGTGCCTCCGTCGAGCAGTGTGATATTCGGGGGGAAAGGATGGTCCTGCATATACCTGACCGCATGGATGCCGATCCCCTCGTCACCCATCAGGTAATTGCCGATGCCCAGGATCAGGATCTTTTTTCCGGGTGAGGTGTCCGTCATATATCACGAAATCTTTCACGAAATATATATAACCTCTTTGAAAAGAAGAAATTTATTGTGAAAACGGGAAAAAATTGGATATTTTTAGAAGTCTGTTCACCATTGATGAAAAGAGCGTTCATGTTATGAAAGACAGCGGGAGTTCCTTATCGAGGGTGTCATTGTGGGGCATCTTTCTGGGGTTGTTTTTGTTTTTGCTGGTCTGGTTTTTTTTGGATCTCAGTCCGGGACATCCTGAGGTGACGCGTATGTTTGCCGTGGCGGTGCTGATGGCTGTCTGGTGGGTCACCGAGGCGGTGCCGCTGGCGGTGACAGCCCTGCTGCCGGTGGTGCTCTTCCCCCTGATGGGCATCATGAACGGCAAGGCGGTCTCGTCGACCTATTTCAATCACATCATCTTCCTTTTTCTCGGGGGCTTCATGGTGGCCCTGGCCATGGAGAAATGGAACCTCCACAAGCGCATCGCCCTGCGCATCATGATGCTGGTGGGGGTGGGGCCCGGGAGGATCCTTCTGGGGTTCATGATCGCTTCGGCCTTCCTCTCCATGTGGATCTCCAATACGGCCACCACGATGATGATGCTGCCGATCGCCCTGTCCATCGTCCTCGAGCTGGAGGAGACGGCCGGCAGTGAAGATACCTCCCGCTATTCGATTGCCGTTTTCCTGGGCATTGCCTATGCTGCCTCCATCGGTGGTATGGCCACACTGGTGGGGACACCGCCCAACCTGGTGCTGGTCAAACAGCTCAATATTCTTTTTCCCGATGCGCCGGAGATCAGTTTTACCGAGTGGATGATCCTGGGACTGCCCGTCAGCCTCACCATGCTGGCGATCGCCTGGACACTCCTGTACTGCATGTACCGCCCGAAAAAACGGTGGGAGGGTCTATCGGTAAAAACTTTCCGCAGGGAGTATGAGAAACTTTCGGTATGGAGCTATGAGGAGAAAGTGGTCGTTGTCCTTTTCATCGTACTGGCTCTTTTGTGGCTCACACGTGCCGGCATCAATCTGGGAGGTGTTATCATTCCGGGCTGGTCGAAGCTGTTCGGCCATCCGGAATATATCAACGACGGTACGGTGGCTGTGGCCATTGCCGTGATCCTCTTTCTGATCCCTTCCAGGAGCCGTCCCGGCGACCGCATCCTCGACTGGAGCACGGCCAACCGGTTGCCCTGGAACATGATCCTGCTCTTCGGTGGCGGCTTCGCTCTGGCCAAAGGCTTTGAGGTCTCCGGACTGTCGGTATGGTTCGGCGAATCGCTTAAGTTCATGGGGCAGTTCGGCGAGGTGGTCATCCTGCTGACCATCATCACGATGATGTCGTTCCTGACGGAGCTCACCTCCAATACGGCCTCGACACAGATGCTGCTGCCGGTCTTTGCTGGGCTGGCCGTCAGCATAGGTATGAACCCCCTGCTGATCATGGTGCCGGTGACCATGGCGGCCTCGCTGGCCTTCATGTTGCCCACGGCCACGCCGCCCAACGCCATCGTCTTCGGCAGCGGCCGAATACGCATACGCACCATGATACGCACCGGCTTCTGGCTCAATATGGCCGGCGTGCTGACCATCTATTTCTATATCCATCTGCTGGGCATGGGCGCCATGCACCTCCACGGCATCGCCCTGCCGGCATGGGCGAGGTAGAAAGGACGATGAGGCGATAAAGTGATGAAGCGATGAAGCGATAATGCGATACCTGCCTGCCGGCCGGCAGGATGCGATGATGCGAGGTAAACCGGCAGGCTGGGAACAAAGATTTTCGATTTCAGAAGTATTTTCTTCGTAAATCGTAAATCGTAAATCCCTGCCTACCGGCAGGCAGGCTTGTTCGTAAATCGTTAATCTGCTCCTTCAACTCTATAACTTTTCAACTTATTCTATACTCCCTTCTTCTCCTTCTTTCGGCTCCCTGGGCGGGTCCTGACGTGCGATCAGCCGGAGGTCACGAAAAAAGAAAAAGAAATATCCGATGAGGAAGAGGGTGCCGGCGAAGATGCCCAGCAGGTCGAAGAGGGTCACATCATAGGAGAGGATACGGATCGTCGGGTTCTCATGGAGGAAGAAGAGAACGGTGTTGCCCAGGATGGCGAAGAAGCGGGCTTCGGTAGGACCAATTTTGCTGTAGGTGATCTTGAAATATCCCTGCAGGTAGGCGTTGATGTAGGTGCTGATGGCCAGCATGAAGTAACCGATGATCACATACAAGGCTACGGACATGTGCATGAAAGGAGAGAGTCCCAGTCCCACTCCCACCAGGAAGATGGAGATGGAGTCGACGTTGTGGTCGAGATAAAAGCCGTAGAGGGGGCGCTGGATCTTGCGGAAACGTGCCAGGCTGCCGTCGAGGCTGTCGCCGAACCAGTTGATCAGGAAGCCGGCCGAGGCCAGCCACAGCCAGGCAATGTGGTAGTTGCAGAGGTAATAACCGGCTGCGATGAGCACTGCTCCTGCGATGCCTATGCCCGTGAGGTGATTGGGCCGGATGGTCACAGGCAGGATGCGGACGAAGAAGTTGAGCAGCCTCTTCTCGGCCCCCCGCAGCAGAGAATCTGTCACACGCACGGCTTCCTTCTCTTTTTTTTCTGCCATAATGCCGCTTTTTGTCTTTTTCTTCCTCAGGAATGCAGGGTCGCAAAATCCTTACCAAATGTAACAATTGACGGAGAATATTCTGCCGCAACGGGTGGCGGAAGAAAGATGGAAAAAACTTTTTTTCAAATATTTATTTGTTTCAAACATTTTTATATTTTTGTAGCCCCGAAATGGGAAGGGCGATCGACGGTTGAGGAATGTTATTTGATTATTTTATTACTTCGAGCTTCAAGCATCAAGCTTCTAAAATGCCCAGATGGCAGTACCGAGCGAGAAGAAATGAGCCGGTGGCTCATTTCCGCGAGGGGCCGGGATGCAGGGGCGCCAATTCCGCCATCTGGAGCAAGAAGTAGCGAGTTGAAAAGAAAAGTAGAGATAACGTTCATTATAATATTGTCTAAAGAAAAGTTAATGCCCAGATGGCGGAATTGGTAGACGCGCTAGTTTCAGGGACTAGTGCTCGCAAGAGCGTGCAGGTTCGAGTCCTGTTCTGGGCACAAGGTGAGAGATGAGAGGTGAGAGGTGAGAGGTGAGTGATGAGTGATGAGTGATGTTATTTGACTATCTTACTTCAAGCTTCAAGCATCAAGCTTCAAGCTTCAAAAATGCCAAGGTGGCAGGGGCGAGCGTGAAGAAATGAGCCTGTGGCTCATTTTAGCGAGCAGCCCGAATGCAGGGTTGCCAATTCCGCCACCTGGAAGGATGGCACGGAGTGATCAGAAAAGCAGTAAAGGAAAGTTCTTACATATATTGTCAGAAAAGATAATGCCCAGGTGGCGGAATTGGTAGACGCGCCAGGTTGAGGGCCTGGTGGCCGCTTTAGGCCGTGCAAGTTCGATTCTTGTCCTGGGCACAGGGGAACGATGAAAGATGATCGATGAACGATGAATGACGAACGGAAAGCATCGTTCCTGACAGGGGGAAGATCCGGACGGCGGTTTGAAAAGACTGCCGTTTTTTTTTTACCTTTGATAGGACCATCCCTGACCTGTCATGAAAAATATCCTTTTCATTCCGGCCGGTTTCATCCTCTTCACCATGATGGTCTTTTCGCAGCCACGGGGAATGATTACGGGGATGGTCTCCGATTCTGTTTCGGGTGTTTCTCTTCCGGGAGCCACGGTCCTGGCCGGTGCGCAGCATGGGGTGACCACCGACGGGGAGGGTCGTTATGCCCTGACGCTGGAGGCGGGGGCGTATGACCTGCAGGTGCGTTTTTTGGGATACGATCCTGTCGTCCGGAGGGTAGTGGTGCGGGGAGGGGACACCCTGCGTGTCGATTTCCGTCTTGTCCGGTCGCAGAAGATGCTGAGTGAGGTGGTGGTCAGTGCGGACAAGTTCGCCCAGAAGCTCTCCGACGTGAATGTCTCGATGACGGTGCTGCGGCCACGGGAGATGGAGCTGGACAACCCTGTCTCCCTTGATGCTCTTCTCGACAAGGTGTCGGGTGTCGACATCCTTGACGGGCAGCCTGCCATCCGCGGGGGGAGCGGTTACAGCTACGGTGCCGGCAGCCGCGTGATGGTGGTGGTCGACGGTCTGCCGATGATCTCGGGTGATGCGGGTGATGTGAAGTGGGACTTCCTGCCGCTGGAGACCCTCTCGCAGGTGGAGGTGATCAAAGGCGCTTCGTCGGTGCTGTACGGCTCCTCGGCGCTCAACGGGGTGATCAACCTGCGTACCCTGCAGCCGGGGGTGAGACCTGCGACCATGGTGCGCTTATACAACGGCTTTTATCTTCCTCCCAAAAGAAAAGAGCTGGTGTGGTGGGACAAGCCCCGCTGGTGGCTGGGAGCCTCCGCCGTTCATGCCCGCACGACGGGCAACACTTCGCTGGTGGCAGGTGGCGATCTCTTCAGGAACACGGGGTATCGCGAGGAGGAGTATGCCCGGCGGGCGCGTCTCAACCTGTCGCTCGACACCCGCTCTGCGAGGGTGCACGGACTCTCTTACGGCGTGGCGTTCAATGGCATGCTCGTCGACAAGAGTGATTTCTTCCTCTGGCAGAATGCCGACTCCGGCGCCTGGAGACAGCCTCCGGTGGGCATCTCACCTTACAAAGGATACCGCCTTTATGTCGATCCCCATGTCCGCTACACCACCCGCCGTGGCGGGATACACTCCCTGAAGACCCGTTATTTCTCCGTCAACAACAACATGACCCGTGCTCCGGAGAAGAGCAATCACTTCAACAGTTACACCGGGGAGTATCGTTATCAGAAGCGGTGGG
>CAZYQV010000161.1:0-5010 GCA_964649775.1 uncultured Rikenellaceae bacterium | reverse complement strand
CCGTTGTCGATGATCATCCCGTCGAAACGGGCAGCGTTGGGGTTGGTGGAAAAGAGGTAGCCGTTGCGCTTGTCCCCGTAGGTGTCGATGATGAAAGAGAAATTGTCGTCGGTGCGCGGGTTGAAATCCCTCCTCAGCTGTGTGGCCGTGATCTTGTCCGGCTCGCTGTCGAAGCACCATACGCCGATATAGATATTTTTCTTGTCATACAGGATCTTGACGATGGTCTTCTCGGTGGCGGGCTGCCCCTCATTGAGCTCCCGCTGGGTGAAGTTGCTGATCCCCCGGGCCTGCTGCCAGGAGGGCTCGTCGAGTTTTCCGTCGAGGGTGATCTTCCCGGTGGCGGGGAAGGCGATGATCGTATCGGGCCGCGAGATCTGGGCCAGAAGACGTTCATGGCTCCCCGTGAAAAATAATATCAGTACAGCCGCTGCAATGTATTTTATCATTCGGACCATCCTTCTGTGAAGTTGTCTCAGGTACATTACCGTATTTCCGCTTTTTAGATCCCTTTGACCCCCTTCGTAAATCCCAATATTCAAATCCCAAATCTCATTATTCAAAAGGTTCACCGTTCATAGTTTCGAGTTTTGGGTATCGAGTTTCGAGTTAGCCGGAACATTGCGAGGCTTTGTCCGCCGTAGTCCCGGCGCCGGGACGGAGGCGGAACGAGCCGTGGCAATCCCATCAAATTTACACGCGTCTATCTCGCCTCATCGCCTCATCGCCTCATCGCCTCATCGCATTATCGCCTTATATCAACCCTTCAACTTATCGTCCTATTTCCCTTCTACCGAAAAATCATCGAACGATGTCTTTCCGTCGGCCTTCACCCACAGTCCCACGCCGCCGGCATTTTTGAAGGTGTCGTCTTTCACTTCCAGGTATTTTTTCCCGTTGAGGTATCCCCGGATAAGGTCTCCGTCCATGGTTATCTTCAGGCTGAACCATTTATGGGCGGGGATGTGCAGGCGGGCGCTGGCCAGCATGCGGCGGTCGCCGTCTTTCACGTAATAGATGCGGAAGTTGTCTTCCAGCGGGTTGTAACGGGCGATGTAATAGTTGTCTTTGTCGCGGGCGCGCCAGATCACGCCGCCCCCCTGGTCTTCTTCCCCTTCGTTGGCCTTGATCATGACACTGATCGCACCGTTGATGAAGGAGATATTATCGGTCCAGCAGAGGTTGAAGGAGCTGCCGGAGGTGTGGTTGGTGCGGGTCAGAGCAAGTACTTTCTTGCCGGAAGGAGCGTTCTTCTCTTCCTGTACCTGCCAGGTGGCCAGGGGGCCCCGTTGGTTGGTGGCTTCTGTTTTCCAGCCCTGCGGTATCCTGCCCGCAGTGACGGATTCAAAGTCCAGATAGACCTTCTTCATCTCCTGTGCTCCCGCATGCTGCAGGGCAAAGGCGGGGAGTACTGCCAGGAGGATGATCAGCAAAGAGTTTTTTGTTTTCATGATGTTGGAGTTTTTTGGATATTGTCCGGAAAAATGATGATGAACGAGTTGCCTTTCTCTTTTTCAGATGTTACGGTAAGCTTTCCTCCCTGTATCTCTACGGCCCATTTGGCAATGGCCAGTCCCAGTCCGCTGCCTCCCGTCTCTTTCGAGCGGCTCTTGTCGAGCCGGAAGAACCTCTCAAAGATCTTTTCATGCAGCTCTTCCGGGATGGGCTTGCCCTCGTCTGTCACGGTGATCTCAACGTTCTCCTCTTTTTTGCTCAGGCCGATCCGTATGGTGCTGTTCTCCGGGGCATATTTGATCGCATTGTCGAGCAGGTTGAGCAGTGCCTGCCGGAAAAGGGTCTTGTCCAGCAGCAGGGAGATCTTATCGTCGGGAGAAAAGAGGATCTCCTGTCCTTTTTCTTCGGCCAGGGGATGTATCAGCTCGATGGTCTGGTTGATCAGGGTTGCCGGGTTGATGTTTTCCTTTTTCAGTTCTATGTTGTCCGAGTCGGCACGCGAGAGGAGGAGGAGGCTGTTGACCAGGTTGGTCAGGCGGTTGTTCTCCTCGAGGATGCTGCCGATGATCTCGCGGTAGGTGTCGGCATCCTGGGGTTTCTGCAGGGCCACCTCGCCTGTGCTGCGTATGGCGGTGAGGGGGGTGCGCAGCTCATGAGCTGCGTCGTAGGTGAACTGTTTGAGTCGTTCGAAGGAGTCCTGCAGCCTGTCGAGCAACTCGTTGATGGTGATCGCCAGGCGGCCCAGCTCGTCGGAGGGGTTCTCCACCGGCAGACGCTCATGGAGGTTGCTGTCGCTTATCTGGCGTGCCGTGACGGTCATCTTGCCCACGGGGGAGAGCAGTTTGCCGGCCAGCCAGTAGCCTCCCCATGCTGCGACGATCAGCGCCAGCGGCAGGGCGATGAGCAACAGGAGGATGAACTTCTTCAGCTCGCTGTAGACGCTGCTCTCCGGTCGGAAGAGGCGGAAGATATATTCATGTCCTTCGATGTTGGCCTTGCCCGTCAGTGAACGCAGCCGGACCCCTGTCCTGGTGACGAGCGAGGCGAAGGTAAGCTCCATGATGTCGTTGCCGGCATGCCAGTCGGGCAGGGCCTTTCCCGAAAAAGGGCGGCTGTTATACAGCAGCCGGCCGTCGGTGCTCCATATCTCCACCCACCGTTCTTCAAGGAAAGACTGGTCATCCTCATCGATGTGGACGCCGTGCGGACCGGTGATCTCCACCATCTCTTCGATCACCTCGTAGTCTTTTTCCAGATGACGGTCGAGGCTGTTGCGCAGGTTGAACCATGTCATCATGATGGTGATGCCTGCATACAGGAGCAGGATCACGAAGAGCGTGACCGAATACCAGAGGGTGAGTCTGAAGCGTACGTTCTTATTGCTCAGGTGCATGTTTGTTCCCTTTGTCCGAGAGAATAAAACCAACGCCTCTCACCGTATAGAGAAGCTTGGGTTCAAAAGATTCATCTATCTTATGACGCAGACGGGTGATATGTACATCGATGAGGTTGTCGATGGGGGTGACCCTGTTGATCACCTCCCACACATTGCGGGCGAGCATCTCACGCGAAACGATCTCCTCCTTGTTTTCCAGCAGGTATCTCAACAGGTCGAACTCCCGGTTGGTGAGAGAGATGATTTTCCCTCCCCGGGTGACTGTATGATGTACCAGATCCATCTCCAGGTCGGCCAGTGAGAGACGGGTGTCTTCCTTCTGCTTGCCGCGCCGCAACAGCACACGTATGCGTGCCAGCAGCTCCGGGAAGGCGAAAGGCTTGCCTAGGTAGTCGTCGGCTCCCATGTCGAGGCCGGTCACCTTGTCTTCGGTGCTGTCACGGGCCGAGAGGATCAGCACCGGCAGCTTCATCCCCTTGCTGCGAAGGGTCTGCAGGATGTCGTAGCCACTGTGTCCCGGCAACATCAGGTCAAGGACCAGCAGGTCATACCTCCGGGTGTTCAGAAGATAGAAACCCTCTTCGCCGTTGCAGGCGATGTCCACGCTGAAACCGTTGCGGCGCAGACCCTCCTCCAGCGCTTCCGCTACTTTTTTTTCATCTTCTATGACCAGGAGATGGTCCATACTCCTTTATTTTTGTGTAAAATAAATAATTTAGAAGACTTGTACGGCTTAAAGTTTTCTTAAAAAATATTAAGAAACCCCCGAAAAAAATCAGAAATCCCGGCTGTTGAGGGAGATTTAAGACCGAAAAGGTTATTTTTGCCCGTTAAGAAGCGCCCATCATCTATGAAAATAGGGATTACCGGAGCTACCGGTCATATCGGGAACAATCTCCTGCGCAGGTTGCAGAAAGAGCATCATGAATTGCGTCTATTCATTCACCGGGATACGGGATCTGTGGAAGGTGTGGAGGGGGAGTTGTTCCGGGGCGACCTGCTGCGGAAAGAAGATGCACATTCTTTTGTGAAAGGCCTGGATGCCGTCTTTCATCTGGCGGCCCGTGTTTTTATCAACGGGAAAAAGCGCTGGCAGTATTTCCGTGAGAACATGCTGATATCCGACAATATGCTCGATGCCGTGAAGGAGGAGGGGTGCCGGTATGTTTATTTCAGTTCGGTGCATGCTTATGACCCCCGTCCCGGCGATGAACCGCTGGATGAAACACGTCGTCTGGTGACCGGTGACCGTTTTCTTTACAGTCGTTCCAAGGCGCTCTCGCAACAGAAGGTGCTGCAGGCTGCGGCAGAGGGGCTGGATGCTTTGGTGCTGAATCCTTCGGCTGTCATAGGTCCTCATGACTACAGACCTTCCCTCCTGGGCAAAGCGATCATGATGATGGCGGACAGAAAGCTGCCGGCCCTTATCCCCGGAGGGTATGACTGGGTCGATGTGCGCGATGTGGCGGAAGGGGCTTTGTCGGCCCTGAGAAAAGGAAGGGCGGGGGAAGCATATCTGTTGACGGGACACTGGAAAAGTATGGAGGATCTCAATGATATTGTCCGCGGCATAGAGAGCATCCGGAAGAAACCTCCCCGGGTCCCTGCATGGGTGGCCCGGGCAGGGGTGCCCTTCATGGCACTTGTCTCCCTCCTGAAAGGGGAGCCTCCTCTTTATACACAGGAGTCGATCACCATCCTTCTGGAGGGCAACCGCAGGATAAGCCATGAAAAAGCTTCGCGCGAGCTGGGATACCGCCCCCGCCCCCTGAAAGAGACACTGGAGGATACGATCAGGTGGTTCCGGGAGGAAGGAATGATTGAATGATTGAATGATTGAATGATAAAATGATAGAAACGTGGGGGAGGAAGGAGATGAGAAAAATATCTGGATACCAGACTGTTAGGGTGCAAATATTACAGAGTGTATAATATGCATGGAAAATCTTAAGTATATGGCAGATATTAATCAGCATGCCTTCGATCTTTTCATATATGTATGGATAGGGCTGGCAGTGGTCATTTTTCTGTTCATGACGTTGTTAAAGATCCCCGCCCCGTATGGCCGCTATACCCGCAAGGGCTGGGGGGCTTTTATCAGTAACCGGGCAGCCTGGGTGCTGATGGAGATCCCTTCACTGATCCTCTTCATGTTCTTT
>CAZYQV010000160.1:0-3368 GCA_964649775.1 uncultured Rikenellaceae bacterium | reverse complement strand
CTTTTACCTTTCCTGACAACACCTGATCGCTTGATACAATATACCTATTTAAATACCTATTAATATACCTATTTAATTACCTATTTAAATAGGTATATTCACAACTCACAACTCACAACTCATCACTCATCACTCATCTCTCATCTCTCATCTCTCATCTCTCACCACTCACCTCCTCCACCCATGCCGTGAAGGCATTGATCTCGTTGGGTTCCAGCTCCTGTGTCTCGATATAGTTTACATTCTCCTGTGCCAGACCGTAGTTGTTGTGGTTTTTCTCCCACACATCCACATAATATTTCTGCGGGTCCAGCCGTACGAAGGCCACATAACCGCTGTCGTCCGTTGTACCTTCCACGATGGCGTTGGTCTCCTGCTGCCAGTCGTAGAGGGTAGGATAGAGTGTCACCCGTGCGCCGGGAACGGGCGTTCCGCTGTTGATCTCTTTCACCTGTATCTCCAGGGTGGTGGGCTGGATGACGGTGATGTTCATCAGCGACCTGTCGGCATGGCCTTTTTTCGACCAGGCTGTGAGGATGACGGTATAGACACCTCCCCGCTCCCAGCTGTGGACAGGATTGGGCGCCTCGCTCCAGGTGCCGTCACCGAAATCCCACTCAAAACGACAGGCACAGCAGGAGTTGTTGGTAAAATAGACCTCCTCGCCGGCCTCCACCGTCACCTTCGAGGCCCAGAAACCGGCCGTGGGGGTGTCGCTGCATGCTGATAAAAAGAATAACAGGAAAAGAGATATTCCGGGGATGTATAATGATCGTCTCATAGCTTTTGCTTTTCAGGTTGGCTTCTGAAAAGATAAAAGCAAAAGCAGTGCCAAAAGGCATAAGGTCCGTCTCTTTACCCGCCGCAGTCTTATCCCTTCAACCTTCAAGCTTCAAGCATCAAGCATCGAGCTTCCTACAGGTTTTCCAGCACAAAATCCGTCATCCTGGTATAAAGATGATACCGGGTGTTGCCGCCGTAGATCCCGTGGTTTTTGTCGGGGTAGATCTGCACCTCGAACTGTTTGCCGGCCTGTATGAGCGCCTCCATCAGCTCCACGGAGTTCTGGAAGTGGACATTGTCGTCGCCGGTGCCGTGGATGAGGAGATATTTCCCTTCGAGCATGCCGCAGAAATTGATGGGGCTGTTGTCGTCATACCCTTTGGCGTTATCCTTCGGCAACCCCATGTACCGCTCGGTATATATCGAATCGTAATACCGCCAGCTGGAGACAGGCGCCACGGAGATACCCATTTTATATACGTCATGACCTTTGAAGAGGCAGCTGGCGGTCATGAAGCCGCCATAGCTCCAGCCCCAGATCCCGATGCGGGAAGCATCCACATAAGGCAGGCTGCCCACATATTTGGCTGCCTCGATCTGATCAGCAGTCTCGTATTTCCCCAGCTGACCGTACGTGATCTTCTTGAACGCTTCCCCCCGGGCACCCGTGCCCCTGTTGTCCACCGACACCACGATATAACCCCGCTGTGCCAGCAGCTGGTCCCAGCCGTAACTCCAGCTGTCGAGCACCGTCTGTGATCCGGGACCGCCGTACACGACAAAAAACACCGGGTACTTCTTCGACGGATCAAAGTCTGGCGGCCTGATCATCCAGCCGTTGAGCTCCGTACCGTCAGAGGTCCTGAAGGTGAAGAACTCTTTCGGCTTCACCCCGTACTCCTGCACTTTCTCGCGCAGCTCTTTGTTGTCTTCGAGGGTGCGTATGAGCTTCCCTTTGGTGTTGTGCAGCGTCACCACCGTGGGCGTGGCCACCGACGAATAGTAGTTGATATAATATTTGAACCCTTTGCTGAACACAGGACGGTTGGTGCCGGCCTGCTGCGAGAGCTTCTTCTTGTCTTTTCCGTCGAGACCGATGACATACAACGAGCGGCGCAGAGGCGACTCCTCCGACGAAGTATAGTAAAGCAACCGTTTTTTGCCGTCCACGCCCAGGAACTGATCCACATCCCATGCGCCTTTTGTGATCTGACCGACCAGGTTGCCGTTGAGGTCATACAGATAAAAATGGCGGTAGCCATCCTTGCTGCTGTAGATAATGAACTCTTTGCCGTTGTCCAGGAAGAAAGGATAGTCGTCGTTGACCTCTTCGATGTAATATTTGTTCTTCTCGCTGTATACCACCGACGAATTGCCTTTTGCGGCATCCGCCAGCAGGATCTCTATGTGGTTCTGCAGACGGTTGAGCCGTACCATGGCCAGGATGCCGGGGTCTTTTGTCCACTTGATGCGGGGGATATACTGGTCGGTCTCTTTGCCCACATCCATCATCACCTTTTTCCCGCTGTTCACATCATACACAAAGATCTGTACAATGGAGTTCTCTTCACCCGCCTTGGGATATTTGTAGGCATAGTTGACCGGATAAAGCTTGTTCTCGTACAGGGTCATGTTGAACTGTTTCACCCCGCTCTCGTCAAAACGGTAGTAGGCCAGTTTTTTGCTGTCGGGCGACCAGGCAAAGCCTCTGGTGAGGGAGAACTCTTCCTCATACACCCAGTCGGTGGTGCCGTTGATGATATGGTTGAATTTACCGTCGGTGGTCACCTGGTGCTCCTTCCCTGTAAACAGGTCGGTGTAGAAAAGATTGTTGTCACGCACAAAAGCTACTTTCCTGCTGTCGGGCGAGAAGGTGGCCAGCCGCTGTTTGCCTCTCTCCGACAGCTTCATGAAGCTCACCTCCTCCCTGTCGTAGATATAGTACTCGGCCGTATACGACCGCCGGTAGATCTGCTCATGATCCGTCTCGAAAAGGATCAGTTTCTCATCCGGACTGAAAGTGTATGACGCAAAATGATCAAAAGGGGGTTCGCCCATCTGGTTCAGACTGAAGAGGGTGTCCTTCACCTCCCCTGTCTTGTAGGAGTAACGGACGATCGTGCGTCCTCTCTCGGAGACGGTATAATAGACCCCGTCGTTCATCGACCGCAGTCCGCGCACCGACCTGCTGCGGAAGGTGCTTTTTGTGGTGATGTCTTCGACGGTGATCTGTTTGTATCCTTCCGCAACAGCAGAAGGCATCCAGGCAGCACAGAGTACTGCAACGTACAGGAACAGAAAAGATCTTTTTTTCATTTCGGGAAAATTTTGATAAAAACTTGTACCTGAGAATGTGCTATAATTCCGGAATGAAAGTTAAGAAAAAAAAGATAAATGTGCAGGACCGGAAAATTTCGCTGGCCGGGCCCTTCGCCTGGTTTGGGGTTTGGTATGCCCTGCGGGCATGTTTGTGGTTTGGTATCCCGGCAAGCCGGTATGTTTGGTGTGGCTGCGCCTGGTTTGTGGTTTGATATGCCCTGCGGGCATGTTTGTGGTTTGGTATCCCGGCAAGCCGGGATGTTTGA